>JALWEA010000182.1 GCA_027039465.1 Calditrichia bacterium
TTGGCAACCTTTTTAACCAAACGATTCTGCTCTTCGGGTAAAGCAAAAGGACGATCATGTCCTTCCCCTTCGATTTGCGCATTGAAACCGACGCACACAATGGCCGCATCATAATTTTTTAAAGAAGCCAATTTTTGTTCTAACGGCGTAGGATCAACCGGGCCGTAACCAAAACGAAGAACGCCGCCGCCATGATCATTAAAGTAATCAATCCTTAGACTGTAAACATGGTCTTTCTTTAATTTTTTTTCTACGAAATCTTTTTTCGGTGCGTGCACATTCCAATCATCCAGAATTAATTGATCGTCCAAATACACACGCACCCCGTCATCACTTTCCGCACCGAAAACATAGGTGCCGGATTTATCAACTTTAAAATATCCGCGCCAACGAATCCCATATTTCTGAGAACGCACACCAAAAGCAGGAGATAAAGTACCAAAGTCGAAGTTTACTTTGGGATCCACTCTACGTGCCACTGGCGGAAAGCGCAACTGCATATTATTAAAAAAGACTGCTGTTAATCCCGGCGTTTTTAAATCGGAATCGGTAAAAAATTGCGCATTTTGCACCATAGTATTTAACGACGGATAGGGATTCGTATTAATAAAATCCACTTTAAACTTTGAGCCGGCCCTTTGTTTAATGGCATCAAAAAAGTTAACGAACCGATACGGTTTAACATGTGCTGAACCTCCGCCGCTGGAAGGTGTCTCTTGGGCATTTGGTCCGAGTACGGCAATGGATTTGATTTTTTCGGAGGTTAAAGGCAAAAGGTGGCTTTTATTTTTTAATAATACAATGCCTTCGCGTGCAATCTGTAAAGCCAATTGATGGTGGGCGTCCCAATCAACCGTGGGCTTGGGACGGTTTTTATCAAATAAATTCATGGTTAAACAAACGCGTAAAATCCGGCGCACTTTATCATCAATGGTAGCTGTGTCAACTTCACCCGACTTTAACAACGGGATAATATTCGCTTTGGTCATGTACCGAGCCGAAGGCATCTCCAAATCCAAACCGGCATTTACGGCATCCACGCTATGCACCGCACCCCAATCGGACATGACCAACCCCTTAAAGCCCCATTGTTTTTTCAGAATATCATTGAGCAACATTTTATTCTCACTGCAATGCACACCGTTTAAAAGATTGTAAGCAGCCATCACGGCCAATGCGCCTCCTTGCAGAATGGCCGTTTTGAAACCGGCCAAATAAATTTCATGCAGAGCGCGTTCATCCACATTGGAGCTGACCCAATGGCGATCGTATTCCTGATTATTGGCCACAAAATGTTTAACCGTTGCCACTACTCTATTCTGTTGAACGCCTTTCACATAATTTGCCGCTAATTGTCCGGTCAAAAAAGGGTCTTCACCAAAGTACTCGAAGTTCCTACCGTCCATTGCCGCGCGATAAATGTTAATTGCAGGCGCTAAAATAAAACCGATATTTTTCTCACGACATTCCTGCCCAATGGCCTTTCCTTCTTTAAAAGCCAAATCGTTATTCCAGGTGGCAGCAAGGGCAATACCGGCCGGAAAAGCGGTTGATTTTCCATTGGCGCGAATTCCCAAAGGGCCGTCACTCATTTGAACCGAAGGAATACCAAGACGCGGTATGCCTTTGATAAAAAATCCTTTGGTACCGCCGATTAGCTCAATCTTTTCATCCATGGTCATTTTGGAAAGCCATTGATCGATTTGTTGATCAATATTTCCGGCCGATAAAAAGATTGGAATTAATAGAGCAACTCCGATTAAACTAAAAAAACGTTTCATGGCACATCCCCTTTATTACTCCGTTCCTTTGGAATTAAAATACAAAATTTTTAAGAATCAAAACAAAGGAAATTTTATTTTACCTGAACCGAGCGATTTGTTGATAAATCTAAAAGACCTGCCATTGCAAGGCGCGGAACCATGGCCACTGCCAAGGTTTATTAAAACAGTGAAATGAATTAATTGGAAATTGCAATTAGGAATTGGAAACTGGGAATTAGTTCATTGGAAAATCGTTATTTGTTTATCCGTGTATTCGCAAATCGCAAATTATTATTTGTGCAAACAGTGGCTCGCATCTTTATGTATCGGTAAACCGTTCATGATGGTAGAAATTGACAACCGATTGCTTTTGTCCGCATTCGGTTCTTGAATTGTACAAAAAAGGACTAAGCGCTTACGAAAAATTTGTAGGTCATCCTAACCAGAATAATCAACAAGACAAGGGCAATGAAAATCTTTTTGGTTTTTACCGAAATGTGGCCTTGATGATGTGTCCCCCAAAACGAAACCGGAATAGCCCCGGCAAAAATCAACAAAGCGCGATCGATGTGGATTAAACCTAAAGTTAAAAATCCGCTCTGCGTCGCCGGTTGGCAGGCAAGCGGGATCAGCGCAAAGAATGCATTCATCAACATTACGGCATTGGTAATCGGAACCACACGAGCCGGAATTTCCACCCTGCTTTTGAACAATAACGGTGTGATGATTGCACCGCCGCCCACGCCGGTCGTTCCGGAAATAATTCCGCTAAAAGACCCGATAATCGCGCCCCAAAACCACGGTGAATGTCTTGGGGAATCGGGCTCGGTGAGCCGATGCTTTAAAAACAAGGTCTGAATAAATACATAAAAAACGAACAAAATAAAAAATAACAGTAACAATCTTTCATTTAAAATTGTAACCAAATATCCGCCCGCGAATGAACTGACGGCCGAGAAAACAATAATAACCAATACCATGCGCCAATTAATCATTTTCTTTTTCTGAAAACGATAGGTATTCAACATTGTAATAAAAGCAATGGTCATTAAACTTGTGGCAATGGCCTCGGCATGCGCCATTTCAAAAACGACCGTTAGCAAGGGGACGATCACAATGCCGCCGCCCAACCCCAAAACGGAACTCAGCAAGCCGACCAATCCGCCGCCGACAAATGTCAATATGAGTTCAATCGACATCCCAACTTCCGCTTCCTTTTTAAACCGCCGGTAATAGAATGGTAAAGCTGGTTCCTTTATCCTGAACACTTTTTACATCTATTTGCCCGCCGTGTTCTCGAATGATCTGGTAAACAATTGAAAGCCCCAATCCCGTACCTTGAGATTTGGTAGTAAAAAACGGATTAAAAACCAACTCAAGTTCATCGGGTGAAATACCTATTCCCGTATCCGATACTTTAATTTCGATGAATTTATCCGAAAGCAAGGTCGGAATTCGATTACGGCGATCCAAAACCGGCATGGCGGCTTTGGCGTTATTGGCCTCAACCCGCAAAATTCCACCGGAGGGCATGGCATCAATGGCATTTAAGAATAAATTCAGCAAAACCTGTTGAATCTGATTTTGATCCACAAACACATTGGCCAAGTCCGAAGCATAACCGGTCACAAAATCGATATCCCGCTCCCGTAATTTGCTTTGAATTAAAGGATAAACTTCGTTAACGATCTTTTTAATGGAAACCGGTGACGGGTCGGGACGCGCCGGACGCGCATACGAAAAAAACGCGCGCAATAGTTTGTCTAGGCGATCCACCTGTCGCAGAATACGTGCAATGTATTCCAGCTTTTGGGGCTCTTCCTTTAATTCATCTTCCAGCGACTGAGCCATGGCTTTAATCCCGGCCAAAGGATTACGAATTTCATGAGCAATACCCGCGCTTAAAACACCCAACGAGGCCATGCGATCCATGCGAATAATTTCAGCCTGAATACGCTTGGTTTGGGTGATTTCCGAAAAAACCATGATGTAACGTTCATGACCGTCTTCGGAATTCAAAGGGTAAATGGAAAGGCCGATGTAACTATCCGGGAACAGGCGCGATTCCACCTGAATTTCGTAGCGGACAATGGGAAGTTCTTCTTTTCTAAGCAAACTTTGAATTTCATTGATGGCATTTTCGCTCAAAATATCACGCAGACGTTTTGCCTGCGTAAGCGGTTGCTGGAAATTTAAAATTTGCTGGGCGCCAGGATTTAAATAATGAATATTTGATCGATCATCAAAAACAACCACCCCAAAATTGACCGCATCCAAAATATTTTGAATGATCTTGAATTGCTCCGCTTCTTTGGCGTCCACGGGACTTGCGGAAAATTCGGACAAATCACCGGATTGAGGATGTTCAAGCAAAAATTCTTCCACGATAAAGGCAATTCTTTGCGCGGCAATGGTAGCAAAGGCGAGATCATTTTCATAAAATGATTCCCGATAAATTTTATTGATTAAAATAATGGCGCCGAACTCACGATGGAAGACATTTACGGGGGCAAAAAGTAAACTGAAAATCTTGAAACCGAGAAATTCTTCCAACTCCTGTACGAAATCGTCCGAAAGATCGGCATGTTCCAAGATTTGGGCTTTATTTTGTTCCAACAATGGTTGAATAATACTGTGCTCAAACGAAAAATAAACGATACGTTCCAACGAATTTTTTCGCCCCGGTTGCTCGATGCGCAGTCGCTGTTCTCCTTTTTCCACAAATCCGAAAAAAGCTTTCTCAACCGCTAAAGTCAATTCGATTTTTTTAAGCAAAGCCGTTAGTAAAAATTCCCGCACTTCCGAAAAGCGATCGAACTGATGCATCTGATCGATTTCCAGCAATTCATCCATATAAGTGATTAGCTTTTGCTCCCCTTCCAGCAGTTCCTTGTAAATTTGAATGCGATTTTGCAAAGCCGAAATTTTCAGGCCGGTATTAGCCACCGTTATTAGGCTAAATTTATCAACGGGTTCAAATAAGATTTGCGTATTCGGAAGACGGTATATTTGGTGCTTAATTGATTCTTGAGACGAATTTAAAATAAAAACAAATAATTTGTGACGTAGATGTTTATGCTCTAGTAAATGTTGAATGGATTGCAAATTGAAAGCCGATTCAAAAGCGGCATCCACCAGAACAAGATCGAAAATTTCTTCGGAAAGACTAATTTCAATACGCTTGCCAAACGGCAAGGAAACGATACGATGAAACGATTCCTTTAGAACACTTTTAAAGTAAGAGAATCTCTCGGAATTGCTACAAACGATGGCAAGACTAAACGATCCCGATTCCATTGTTTAAGAGAAATCTTCCCGGAATTTTTCATAATCCAAGATAATAAGTTTACTGCCGACTTTTTTTACATAACCCATCTGCCCTAATGATTTAATAACTCGGGAGATGGTTTCCCGGCTCGTTCCGGCCATATTTGCCAAATCCTGCTGCGGAGGCAATTGTGAAATTTCCACCTGCCCGTGCTTAATAATACCGGAATCATCGGCAATACGCAGAATGGTGGAAGCTACTTTACCCATGGCGTTTTGCAAGGAAAGGCTTTTTATCTGCTCATCACTGCGGCGTAAACGATGGGCTAATTCTTTTAATAAATTAATGGCAACCTGGGGATAATCACGCAAAATACGCAGAAAATTTTCGCGCTGAATCAGCATTAGTTCCGAATCTTCCAATGTGACGGCATTGGCGCTACGTGTCTGTCCGTCCAAAATCGACATTTCGCCAAAGAAATCGCCATCCACCAAAATAGACAAAATCACTTCGCGTCCTTCATCACTAATACGGGAAATCTTAACCCGACCGCGTAAAATAATAAACATGGTAGAGCCGATTTCTTCTTCGATTAGCACCATATTGTCTTTTTTGTAAGTTTGGCGAACGGACATCCGCGAAATATCTTCAAGAGCTTTATCATCCAATTCGGAAAATAAGGGGATCATTTTCAATTCATGAATATCCATGTTCCTCCCTAAGGCTTAATAATACGGTAATCGAAATGAACCTGTTGTTTTATTTGATCGGCAAATTTTTTGGTTTCTTCAATATTCTTTAAACCGTTTACCCAAACACAATAAAATTGTCTGTTTTTGATTTTACGTTTAACCACTTTCGCTTGAATATGCTGTTTCTGTAAAACTTGGCGTTGTTGTTCGGCATTTTGACGGTTACTGAATGCCCCGAATTGAATTTTGAACGGAGAATTTTCCGTGAATAAATCCGTTGGCGGCACTGCTTTTTGCAGAGGCGGTACAACAACCTGTGCACCGGAATCAGGAGATTGATTCACATATTGCGCCGCTTTATAATACAAACCGACGGCATAATAATAATCGTGTAAGCGTTGGGCTGCCAATTTTTTAAGCGTAGCATCGCCCTGCTTAAAAACGCGTTCGTAGTTTTGTTTGGCCTGCAATCCGTCCTTTAAGAATAATGTTTTAAAAAACAGATAAGTTAAGCCGGAAGAGTCTTGAGCCGCGGCCTGAGATAATGCCTGTTTAATTTGGCTGAAACGATGATTTCGGTAAAGTTCAACCAAATATTGCTCATTAATTTGGGCGTAAGATTTTACGGTAATTACAAACAGAAACAAAAGAAAAACATTACCGACCAAACGATTTTTGTTTTTAAATGGCACAGACATTCCTGCAATTTTGTTTAAATTAAACCTGCGGTTCGGGATCCGGGGTTTCGCCCGAAGGGAGTTCAGGCGCCGCATTCTTGGATTTTTCTTCACGTAACGAGGTAAGTTCCCGATTCAACGATTCAATTTCTTTATTTAATGAATCGAGCTTGGCATTCAATTTATCAATTTCTTTATTTAAACGCTTATTTTCACGTTTAAAACCGGCTGCCCGGGCTTTTTCCTTAATAATGCGCAAGGTCATTAACAAAGCCCCTAACAAAAGCCCTAAAAATGTGGAAACAAAAATAACGGTTACCAAATTCACATGTTCATACGTGCGTGTAAAAACTTTGATTGAAACACTCTGATCTAAATTTTCCGCAAAGAACCAGAGTAACACGGCCCCGATGGCAATCCAGAAAAAAGTTAAAATAATTTTCATAATTGGGTTCTCCGGTTATGATTTGAATATTAAAAAATAAGCATAAATCCAAATAATTACAATATCGTAAAAAAATATTTTTTACGTTTTAACGAACTTTTAACTCGAAAAAGGTAATTTAATACGGCTTTCTTTTATCAGAAGTACTAAAACACTACTATTAACATCAGAATAGACTGCCATTAGGAATTTCGCTTTAGCGGGAAGAGGAATTTCATATTCGGTAAATTGAAGGCATTTGCGGATTCCGTTCTGCAATCCATCTCCGTTACAGAGTCTTGGCGGAAATACTTCGTTCTTACACTGGATATTCCAAAATCAAGGGCTTAATGATATCGCAGAATAAATGCGCCGCTCAAACCACAAAAAGACCACAATATTGTATTAACAAACAATCTTATGACAAATTTGTTGCATTGAATCTTTTTCACTCAGGCACAGATAAATTCCATGCAATTTAGAAATTTCGTATTGATAACCCGGATTCTTTCATGAACAACCGAAGGTTTTGCGTTTTGTTATGATTATAATGCGCTTCAATTTTTTTCTTCGGTCATGGAACAAATCAATTTCACTAAATCCGCTTTTCCCAACAAAATTGTCCATTGATTTGTTTTTATTACATTTTTGTTATTTCCATTATTTCTTCATTGATCGTCTGAATTATTTGATTTTTAAAGTCTTAGGTCTTTTTAGAAACGGCGTTTTTATTTTGGCATGGAGATTGAAATACAAAGCGCAATACGAAAAAATAGAATCAAAAAAATCGGACAAGGAGGGTACCATGAACAAAGGGAATTTAACCGTTTTTTTGCTTTTACTTTTGGCTTTACCGGCATTTGCCGGTCAGCCTCACATCGATTCCGGAGCTACAGCCTGGATGCTTACTTCAACGGCTTTGGTTCTGTTAATGATCCCAGGGCTGGCCTTATTTTACGGCGGGTTGGTACGCAGTAAAAACGTTTTGGGCACCATGATGCACAGTTTTGCCGCCATGGGAATCATGAGTGTATTGTGGATGGCTCTGGGCTATGCCATGTCTTTCGGTCACAATGTTCTCGGCGGTTGGTTCGGGTGGAATGGTAACTACTTCTTTTTAAAAGGAATTGATACGTCCGTTTTACAGGCTGATATTCCGGAATACGTATTTTCCATGTTTCAAGGGAAATTCGCCATCATTACTCCGGCTTTAATTGCCGGAGCGTTTGCCGAACGGGTCTCGTTCAAAGGCTATGTTTTATTCATTGCTCTCTGGGGAATATTGGTGTACAATCCTCTTTGTCACTGGGTTTGGGCTGCGGACGGTTTCCTTTTCAAATTGGGCACGATCGATTTTGCCGGAGGCACGGTGGTGCATATTTCATCGGGTATTAGCGGTTTGGTAGCTGCGCTCTATTTGGGCTCGCGTCGCGGTTATCCCAAAACAACCATTTCCCCGAATAATTTGGTTAACACAATGTTAGGCGTTGGTCTGCTTTGGGTCGGTTGGTTCGGATTTAATGCGGGGAGCAGCATTTCCAGCGGCTTAAGTACGGCAAGGGCCTTAACGGCAACACAGATTGCCGCCGCTTCCGGTGCGATTACATGGATGATTATCGAAGCCGTTCATCAAAAAAAGTCCACGGCATTGGGATTTGCCAGCGGCATTTTGGCGGGTTTGGTGGGCATTACCCCGGCCGCCGGGACAGTTCAGCCTTACGGCGCCATGGCTATCGGCGGCATTGCCGCTACGGTGTGCTATCTGGCTATTATTCTTAAAAACCGATTGGGATATGATGACAGCTTGGATGTCTTCGGCATTCACGGTATCGGTGGGATTACCGGAGCCCTTGCCCTGACATTTTTCATTCGGAAAAGTTGGATCGAAAAAACAACAAACGCTTTGGCCGCTAAGGGCATTGCTTGGAGTACCATGTACCAATTCGGTATTCAGTTAACGGCAGTTTCGGTTGCCATTGCTTACGCCGGAATTGCCACCTTTGTTTTGATTCACATTGTTAACCGCATTACCGGATTTCGCTTGTCGGCACAAGAAGAAATGGCCGGTTTGGATCACAGCTGCCACGGTGAACGGGCCTACGGAATGTTAAACGCAAATTAGAAAGGATTCGTCATGAAAATGATAACAGCCATTATTAATGAAAATAAATTAGATGCGGTTCGGGAGGCATTAATCGAAGCGGAAATAACGCGCATTACCGTAACCCGTGTGTCCGGGCATGGTCGACAGCGCGGTGAAAATATTTACCGAGGACAAAAGGTTGTGCCGAATCTTTTGCCCAAAATTCGTCTGGACATTGCCGTAAACGATGCCTTTGTCGATATTACCGTAAATACGATAATCGAAGCAGCCCGAACCAATGACAAAGGATCGGTGGGCGACGGGAAAATTTTTATTACGCCTTTGGAAGAATGCATTCGCATCCGCACCAATGAACGAGGTGGTGAGGCCATTTAAAAGCATCTGACTGATTGCTATCAGTCAGATGCCAACCGGCGTTTCGGACTGATAGCAATCAGTCCGAAATTCAGAAATAACAGCAAAACTTCATTTCAGAACTTCCGCCACCTTCTTCACCACCCAATCAATCAATTCATACTCAATCGTCAACGGCGGTAAAAGGCGAATGACCTTGGGCCCTGCCGGAAGCACAATAATCCCTTCATCCTGCAATGCACTAATAAAGGGCTGCGCTTTTTCTTTAATTTCAATCCCAATCATCAAACCGATTTGACGAAGCTCTTTTAGCAAAGGAAGATGATAGGCGTTTAATAACCGGGCAAAATATTTTCCCTTTTGTTCGGCTTTTTTGGCAAGATCATTTTGTTCAATGTAATCGATCGTGGCCAGCGCCGCCGCCGAAGCCAAAGGATTGCCACCGAAAGTTGTACCGTGTTTGCCATATTTCAGATGAACCCTATCCGAACACAAAACAGCCCCAATGGGAATTCCACCGCCCAAGCCTTTGGCCAGACACAAAATGTCCGGTTGCAAATCAAAATATTCTGAGGCAAACATCCTCCCGGTGCGACCAAGCCCTGTTTGCACTTCATCGATAATGAGCAAGATTTCTTTTTCTCTGCACAATGCTTGAACCTTCGCAAAGAAATCGGCACGACCGATATGCACGCCGCCTTCACCCTGAACCACTTCCAACAAAATCCCGGCTGTCCGCTCGTTCACAAGGCGTTCCACGCTTTCAAAATCATTAAACGTTGCAAAATGGAATCCAGGCACCAGCGGCTCGAAGTCCCTTTTGTACTTCGGATTGAATGTAGCGCTCAATGCTCCCATGGTGCGTCCGTGAAATCCCCGACGGGCACATACGAATTCACTATTGCCGGTTGAAAAACGAGCAAATTTAAGCGCCGCTTCAACGGCCTCCGTACCGGAATTACATAAGAAAACCTTGTTCAAACTTTGCGGTGTTATTTCAACAAGCTTTTTCATCAACAAGCCGCGTTGGTCGTTGTAGAAAGCATTGGAAACAACCATGAGCCGCTGCGCCTGTCCTTCAACAGCCTTTACCACAAACGGATTACCGTGACCCACATTAGCAACTCCGTGCCCGGCTGCGCAGTCAATATAGCGTCTCCCTTCAATGTCCCAGACAAAAGCATTTTCGCCTTTAACCAAGGTAATTCCCCGCTTGGCAAACAACGGCAAACCAAAGCGATCTTCATAGTTGGCAAACGTGCTCATCGAATCAACGTCCCTTCCCCGTTTAAAGCATTTTCCAACGGATGTTCCACCCGCCCGTCCGCCAGAATCACTTCAACCGGCCCAAAATCCGACAATTTCCGTAAAGCTAAAATTTTACGCTTCATACGTCCTTTTGCCTGCGCCTCACGCTGTTCCAATTCTCCGAAGTTCATTGCGGAAATTAATGAGTCGGGATCATCGGCTTTTTCCAAAAAACCGGGCGCTTCGATAAATTGAATAACCTTTTCCGCGTGGAGAACACTTTGCAGCAAGGCCACAATATCATCGTTTTCACTATTGACGGCGAAACCGTTTTCATCAACAATGGGAACCGTAATCACCGGCGTGAATCCGTTAGTCAACAAAAGCTCTAAAAGGCCTTTATTTACTCGACGCGGTTTGCCGGATAAATCGCGCTTCATTTTGATTTTACCGTTTTCCTTGACCCGAATACCGCGATTGCGTTTTCCCTGAATCAAGCGGCCGTCCAAACCGGTCAATCCCACAGCATTAATCCCGTTTTGCTGGAACAATTCCACGAGATGTTTATTGCGCAAACCGGCGTAGGCCATCATCATCACCTCTAACATTTCACGATCCGTAAAAACGCTGGCATAACCCAAGGCCGAAGTCAACACGCGTTTTTCAACACCCAACTTGGCGGCCAGTTCGTCCCTTAAAGCATTGGCGCCGTGCACAATAACCAACGGCTCGTTAACTTGCGCCAAATCTTGCGCAATTCCCTGCAAATTAATGGCTGCACCGCCTCCGATTTTTATAATCATCATAGGTGAATCTCCTTTATGGTTTGGTTGGCAATCGGTTGCCAAGAGTCAAATAAATTCAAAGGTTCCGAGCAAACAATTACCTGCTCGGAGGTGCGTAATTCGTGCATGGTAAAATAATCCGGCTGCTCGCTAAATTGACTGACAAGAACCGTTTCAGCGGAAGAGGTCAGAATCAAATTCATGGCACGCACATAGCGTGATTTCTTAATGATGATCGGTATTGCCTTTTGGATGGCGCCCAATAAATTTCCCCGATAAAAGCGAAACACGAAGTTGAAAATTTTTTCCGCGCCGATGCGTCCTGTTTCTTTGAGTCGCACACCATGCAATTCCCCGTTAAAAATAAAAACCAAGTTCTGCCTGACAAACGGCATATTATTTTCAATGGCAATCCCCTGATCACGAAAAGCGCTTCGGGCATGCACCAATAAACGTTTGGTCGGCGTAATGGCTTCAAATGAACTTTCCCAAATCGGGCGCAGATCCCAATAAAAATCCCAACGATTTTCATCCCACCAGGCACACCCCCAGCCGTGCCCCTGATATTCGCGGCTGTTTTGCGCCATTTGCGCAAATGCTTTTAAAACCGGTATGACCTCGGATTTCTCTTTCCGTTCCAAATACAAAATACGACACATGGGTAAACTCCTATTTATATGGGATGTAATCCTGGAAATTCCAATCCCGTTGTTTTCTCAAAACCGTACATGATGTTAAAAGCCTGTACCGCCTGTCCGGCCGCTCCTTTCATCAAATTGTCGATGGCGCTTATTACCACAAGACGATTACTTCGGGCATCCAACTCAAAGCCGATGTCACAAAAATTGGTTCCGGCCAGCAACTTGGGCTCCGGGAAGCGATACAGACCATCCCGCTCCTTAACAATGCGAATAAACGGTTCTTTGCCGTAATAGTGCCGGTACAGCTTCCAAACATCTTTTTCCGAAAGAGAGCGATTAAGGAATACATGGGAAGTAGCCAGCACGCCGCGCACCATTTCGACGGAAGTGGCGGAAAAATGGATGGTTAAGGATTGGCCGAAAGCCAGCTCCTGCTCCATTTCCGCAATATGACGATGTCCGGTCGGTTTGAACGAACGCACGCAACCGTGCCGAATGGGATGATGCGAGGCCTTGCTAACTTTATTTCCGCCCTCGCTGGAACCGACCTTCACTTCTACCACGGTTCGATCCGCATGTACCCATCCTTCTTTGTACAAAGGATACAAGGCAAGAATGGTTGCCGTGGCATTGCATCCGGCGCTGGAAACGTATCGTGCGGATTTCATTTCCTCGCGATGCAATTCCGGAATGCCGTAAACAAATTGTTGCAAAAGTTCCGGACGGCGGTGTGCCTGGCCGTACCACTTTTTGTAGCTCTCGGCATCATTCAAGCGGAAATCGGCGCTTAAATCAATGATCCGCTCGGCCAACGGTAAGAAATGCTCGATTTGCTTCTGCGCGGAACCGTGCGGTAATCCCAGAAAAAGAACATCGCAAGCTTGCAAGTCATCGATCCCGCAAAAGGTCAATGACGTTTGCTTACGTAAATTGGGATGAACTTTGGAAACCGGTTTTCCGAAATAGCGTTCCGAAGTTACCTGCATGACCTGCACTTTGGGATGAAACAACAAAAGCCGCAACAGCTCGCCTCCTGCAAACCCGGAAGCCCCTACAATGGAAACACGAATCGGATTCATGCCGCCTCCTTTGCCGTCTTTAAAACATAATCAACAATATGCCCGGGAATATTCACACCGGTGGTCTCGATGCTGTTTTTGAATTCCATCGTGTAGTTCACTTCATTAACCAGCAATCCGTCATCGGTTTCAAAAATATCAATGGCCACCACGCCCCCGCCCACTGCCCGAGCCGCTTGCAATGAAATTTGACGAATTTCATCCGTCACGGGAAATTACTCGCTTTTCCACCGCGGGCCGTGTTGGTGATCCAGTGTTCCGATGTGCGGTAAATAGCGGCAATGCATTCGTCACCCACCACAAACGAACGAATGTCACGCCCCCGTTTTTCGATATACTTTTGAATGTAAAATATGGAATGGTGGTAGCTTCCGAGAATGGTTTTGTGTTCAAGAATGGCTTCCGCGGCGTCCCGATCGTTAATTTTGGAAATTAATCGTCCCCAAGATCCCACAGCCGGTTTGATTACCACGGGATAGCCCATTTCTTCGATTGCGTTTAGAGCCGATTTTTCGGTAAAGGCGATTTTAACAGGCGGCTGCGGGACATGATGTGCCGCCAGCGCCCTCGAAGTTAATAATTTGTCACCGCAAGTCAGCGATACCTGTGAGGTATTCACGCAACGCACACCGGCGCTTTCGAACAACATTAGTGCGTGCAAGGCGCGGGAGTGGTTAATGGCACGCTCTAAAACCACGTCATACGTAAATCCGTTTTTACCCAAAGT
>JALWEA010000183.1 GCA_027039465.1 Calditrichia bacterium
CATCATATATGTTCTTAAAATACTGTCTCATAGGAACAATCCTTTTTTAGAGAGTTAGCACTCGCCAAAAACTTACAATTATAATCAGAGCAAAGGAAAACGGTGTTAACACTTTCCAGGAAGTGTACATCAATTGATCCACACGCAAACGGGGCAGTGTCCAGCGTAACCACATTTGCACGAAAACGAGAAAAATGGCTTTACCGAACAACCAGAACGGTCCTGGGATAAAGCTTAAGAATTCAAACGGTGGTAACCATCCGCCCAAAAAGGCAACCGTTGAAATGGCGGACACCACGAACATATTGGTGTATTCTGCCAAGAAGAAAAAGGCAAAGCGCATACCCGAATATTCCGTGTGGAATCCGGCCACTAACTCCGATTCGGCTTCCGGTAGGTCAAACGGAGTACGGTTTACTTCCGCTAGAGAAGCAATAAAATAAATAATGAATGCAATGGCCATAAAAGGCAGGTAGCGGAATACGTTCCATGAGAACATATTGCCTTCCTGTCCGTGAACGATGCCTTGCATACTTAAAGTGCCGCTGATCAGAACAACGGTAATCAGGGAAAGACTGACCGGGATTTCATAAGAAACAATTTGAGCTGCGGAACGCATGGCACCGTAAAGCGACCACTTATTGTTGGAAGCCCAACCGCCCATTAAAATGGCAATAACGCCCAAAGAAGAAATCGACAGAATGTAGAGCAGGCCGACATTCATATCCGAAGGAATAAAACTGCGGCTCCACGGAATGACCGCAAAAGTAGCCAAGGCCGCCCCGAAAACTATGGCCGGTGCAATTTTAAATAACGGGCGATCGGCATTCTCGGGAATAATATCTTCTTTCATCAACAACTTTAACGCGTCGGCAATCGGTTGTGCCCAGCCGTGCCATCCGCCAACTTCCATCGGGCCCAGGCGATCTTGCATGTGCGCCGAAACTTTACGTTCCAGCCAAATGGCAAACAGAGCAAAGACCGATGTAAATCCGAAAAGGACGGCCGCAGCCACCAGACCGACAATCGTAATAGATAACCAATGAGGCAATTGTGCAAGGCCGGGGACAAGCTCAATAGAAAATTTCAATAATGGTTCCATAGTATCCTCATTATTTCGTTAGCGATCTATTTCTCCAAGTACGATATCCAAACTACCTAAAACGGCAACCAAATCGGCTACCATTAATCCGGGCGCAATGGCCGGAATAATGCTTAAATTGCTGAAAGCGGGTGCACGCACTTTAACGCGCACAGGATTTTTACCGCCGTCCGAAACAATATAATAGCCTAATTCGCCGCGAGGCGTTTCGGACCGGAAATAAATTTCACCTTTGGGAACGCGTACGTTTTTGGGTACAGTTTCTTTGGCGTCGCCGTCAGGGATCTGCTTTAACGCCTGACGAATGATCTTAACCGATTCCACCATTTCCTGAATGCGCACAAAATAGCGATCCCAGGTATCTCCCAAAGTGCCTTTTTCTCCGGTGCCGTAACAAATGTCAAAATCAAAGCGGTCATAAATGCAGTAAGGATCGTTTTTACGCAGATCGAATTTAACGCCGGAACCGCGCAAACTGGGACCGCTTAAACCGTAGTTAATGGCTAGGTCCGCGGGAATCACGCCGACGTTTGCCGTGCGTTCGATAAAGATTTTATTGTAGGAAAGCAGATCGTTGTATTCTTTAATTCTTGGTTCAAAATAATCGCAAAATTCGGCGACCTTATCCAGCCAACCCTCCGGCGCATCAAAGGCCACGCCGCCGATCCAAATATAGTTGTAAAGCAAACGTGCGCCCGAAATTTCTTCGAACAAATCGACAATGCGTTCGCGTTCGCGGAAAGCGTAGAGGAACGGCGTAAAAGCGCCGACATCCAAACCGTAGGTGCCGAAATAAACCAGGTGACTGGCAATACGATTCAGCTCCGCAACGATCACACGTAAATATTGGGCACGCTCGTTAACTTCCAATCCCATCAGCTTTTCAACGGCCAGGGCATAACCCAGGTCGTTGTTCATGGAAGCAAGATAATCCATGCGATCCACGTAAGGGACGATCTGCGGCCAGGTCATGTGCTCGGCATGTTTTTCAAATGTACGGTGCAGATAGCCGATGTACGGGGTAGCGCTTTCGACAATTTCACCGTCCGTTTTGAGCAATACGCGCAACACACCGTGCGTACTCGGGTGCTGAGGCCCCATATTTAAAATATATTCGTCCGTTTTCAACGGATCGGGATTGACTAATTCATAGCGTGCTTCAGGAAAATTATTGCTGTTCGTCATCTTCTGTTTCCCCTTTTAAAGTCGTCGGAATTCCATGCCATGATTTTTGCGGTACGTAATCTTTGCGCAAGGGATGGCCTTCCCAATCGTCGGGAAGTAAAATTCTGCGCAAATCCGGATGATTTACGAAATTAATACCCATTAAATCATAAGCCTCGCGTTCGTGCCAATCGGCCGTGCGCCAAATATGCGAAACGGTTTTCACGTCGGGCTTGTCTTTGGGAACTTCCGTTTTGATCACGATTTTGTGGTCTTTACTCATGGAATAGAGATGGTAAACCACGCCTAAATTCTCGCCCAAATCAAGGCTGGAAAGTGAATTCAAGTAATCGAATTGCAAATCATCGTCGTCTCTTAAGAATTCGGCGATTTCATCAACCTTATCGGCTGCAACAACGATGTACGGCTGTAAAACTTCTTCATTGAAATCAAGAATAGCATCCTGAAATTTGTCTTTAAGTTTCTGATGAATATCTTTGGCTTCCATAGTTTATTTCCCTTTTTTGGAGAGAATGCGCTCTTTTTTAATTTTTTCTTTTAGTTCGTAGATTCCCTGAATCAGTGCTTCGGGGCGGGGCGGACAACCTGGTACGTAAACATCCACCGGCACGATTTGATCCACGCCCTTCAAAACATGGTATCCGAATTGCCAATACGGGCCGCCGCTGTTAGCGCAGCTTCCCATGGAAATGACATATTTGGGTTCGGCCATTTGTTCGTACAAACGACGCAGCAACGGCGCCATTTTCATGGTTACGGTACCGGAAACAATCATCACATCCGATTGCCTTGGGCTGGGACGGAAAAATACGCCCAGACGATCCAGGTCAAATCGGGAAGCGCCGGTAGCCATCATTTCAATAGCGCAGCAAGCCAAACCAAAGGTAATGGGCCAGGGGGAACCCTGACGGGCCCAGGCAAACAATTTATCTAAAGTTGAAAAAATAACATTATCGCGAATAGCAGGATCGAGGGAATCTATGGTATCAACGGTCTCTTTGGGATCGCTCATAACTATTTTCCTTTCGGTTTAGGTAGGTGCTCCAGTCTCGGGCGCGGTTTGACCCATTGTAAGTCTCCTTTTGCCCAAACGTAAGCCAGTCCGACTAACAGAACAACAATAAATATGAACATTTCAACAAAGGCGAGCATGCCGATTTTATTAAAAACGACAGCCCAAGGGAACATAAAAATAATTTCAACGTCAAAGATAATAAACATAAGGGCGATTACGTAAAAACGGTTATTAAATCGAATCCAGGCTTTACCGATCGGTAATTCGCCGCATTCGTAGGTTAAATATTTTTGGGGATAATCTTTTCGCGGCTGAATAATTCTGGAAATGAGGATGGTAACACCAACCATCACAATACCTACTACCAGAAAAATCAATGCAATGTAAAAGCCATCCATACTTCACATCCTTATTTTAGGTCATGTCACTAAACACATTTTAAAACAAGATCGGAATTTATTATAATAAAAAAATCAAAGCAAATAATTAGACGGTTTTTTTGTGAATTTTCGAATTTATATTTTGCGGCTTGGCAATTTCGGCTCGGGTGATATTTGTAATGGGGGAGCAGAAAGGCCGTTAAGAGTTAAGTGTGTAAGGGTTGAATAGTTGATTGTTTGAATGGTTAAATGGGGGAATAGGGAAATCGTTATTCGTGTATCCGTTATTCGTTAATCGGGAATTATTGTTTGTGCTGTCTGTGGGTTACGCCCTCTGTCTGTTGTGATTCTCCAGCCTGTCATTGCGAACGATCCCGCGAGCCTGCGAGCGGGAGAGTGAAGCAATCTCCTCCAAAGCGGCAACGCACGTAAAGGATTTTCCATCCTGCTGCAATTTCCCGGCAATTGGGCACGATCTTGCGCGTCATCGGCCACAAAATCACTTCAATTCAAAAATTCACCAAATGAACACGTCTAATTGGGCACCCTTCCGTATTGAAAATCCCGAGCATCGGGACGCGTCGTAGGGAAGCTGAACTGGGTACACACTTGACACAGGGGGGTAAATATGTTATATTCGGGGTATGGAAATCTATGGAAAAAATTTCACAGAACCGATTCTAAACGAA
>JALWEA010000184.1 GCA_027039465.1 Calditrichia bacterium
TCTTTAAAAGGAGAAAAAATCATTGAATTACCCGTAGATGTGCTGCGTGTGGCCATACCGTACACCTTTTACTTTGCTATCATGTTCTTCATTACATTTTTCGCGGCCAAACGGATCGGAGCTTCGTATCAGCAAGCAACGACCGCAGCCTTTACGGCCGGTAGCAACGATTTCGAACTGGCGATTGCCGTAGCCGTAGCTGTTTTCGGCGTTAACTCGGCCACTGCCTTTGCCACGGTCATCGGCCCGCTTGTGGAAGTTCCGGTTCTGATCAGTTTGGTCAATGTTGCATTATATTTTCGAAAACGACTTTCGTTTTCAGGAACGGGCAAAACCGTTGCCGTTGCCTGCGAAAATGAAAATAATAAATCATAATCTTTTGATTCGGGTGATTCATTGGTGAGAGGTGCGCATGAAAAAAATTAAAATATCGGCCTTGTTAGTATTTGCAGTAAGCCTTCTGCTTTTATTCGAATGTAAACAAAACAGCAATGCACAAAAGCAATCGACCGCGGCACCAAATTACAACTCCAATGCAAAGGTTACCTTTATCGAACTCGGTTCCGTGAATTGCGTGCCTTGCAAAAAAATGCAACCCGTAATGCACCGTCTTGAACAAAAATACGGGAATCAATTGCAAGTTATTTTTTATGATGTTTGGAAACCAAACCAAAAGAAATTCGCCAAAATTTTCGGCATTCGGGTTATCCCAACACAAATTTTTTTGGATCGTAGCGGGCATGAATTTTATCGTCACGAAGGTTTCTTCCCGGAATATGAAATCGACCGACTGCTTGCCCGAAAAGGATTATCAATAATTAACCGAAATTCATCGGATAAAAATGACTGAGATTTTTAACATATTGGGCAATGTGCTCCATGGTAATTTTGCTTTAGCTCTTTTGGCAAGCCTTTCCTGGGGAGTCATCAGTATCTTATTCAGCCCCTGCCATCTCTCCAGCATTCCGCTCATTATCGGTTACATTACGACGCAGGAACGATCTTCCGAAAAAGTGCATACGAAACGCGCCTTTGTTTTATCACTAACCTTTGCTTTTGGTATTTTAATATCAATAGCCCTAATCGGTTTTGTCACTTCATCCATGGGACGTTTAATGGGTGATTTGGGTGCTTGGGGAAATTATTTGGTTGCCGTTCTTTTTATAATTGTGGCGCTTTATCTGTTGGATGTTGTTCATTTCAATTGGAACAGCCCTATTTTTTCACCCAAAGGAGGACTAATCGGTGCACTAATTTTGGGGTTTGTATTCGGGTTCGGGTTGGGGCCTTGTACTTTTGCTTACATGGCACCTGTTTTAGGGATTGTCTTTCAAATGAGTCAAAGCAGCCTTTTGAAAGCAATGCTCTTGGTTATCGCTTTTGGAGCGGGGCAGTGTTCCGTAATTGTTGCCGCCGGAACAGCAACGGAGTTGGTTAGAAAATATCTTATTTGGGGATCAAAAACACGCACAACCGATATCATTCGTAAAATATCGGGAGTTCTGGTTTTAATCGGAGGTTTTTATTTTATCTATCTGACTATTTGAACAAAAATGTTTGGCAAAGGGCTTTAAAGTAAAAATAAAAAATTGAAAAAACATAAAATTTAAATAAAAGAAAGGAAATTGAAATGGGTTGTTCTTGTCAGGGGCCGAAGGCCTATCAAATAGAAGTTGACGGACAGAAGTATGTTGTCTGGTCATTGGATGAAATTGTTTTTTCCGTTATTTTTGCTCAACCGAATGATGAGGCCGAAGCGGAAGACATGTTATGGCAGAAGTTGCTTACTTTTAATCCGAAAATCGATCCGAAATTGGAATTTGTTTTTAAACGGGTCTTGATTCAAATCTACAAAGATACTAAAATGGCTTATGAAGAATATCAAATGAATCAAAAAGAGCCGGTTTGAACCGAATGGCTGATCGGCAGAATTTAAATATGCGAGCGGAGACGGTAAAAATGCCTGAGAATTCAAATAAAGTCTTAATATTAAGAACAAAACGCTGCCGCAAAAGCGATGTGGTTATTCGCTTTTTGGAAGAAGAAAACATTCCTTTTGAAGTTAAATATCTGGAAACGGATCCCGAAGCGCAAAGACTAGCGAAAGAATTCGGAATCCAATCATCACCGGGCATTATTGTCAACGGGCAGCTTTTGTTTAATCCGTACCAATTAATTGAAAAATGCCGCATAAAAGAACCGGAGAAAGCCAAACAGAGGATTCGTGAACTGCTGGATTCCTGATGAACTTAAATTTGGAAACGGTGCCATTGGCGCTCAACCTGTCATTGCGAGGAACTGAACCGTGGTGCCAGCCATGGTTCCCGGCCTACTATTGACATGTGGTGGGCTGTCATTCTGAATGAAGCGCAGCGGAATGAAGAATCCCTTGTTCGTTAGATTGTTAGATTGAACGTGCTTGCGAATTCTGTTTTAGAACCCATCCCCGCCCTTCCCTACGACGCGTAGGGAAGGGTGCCCAATTAGCTGTGGACATTTGTTTAATTGTTGAATTGAAGTAATTTTGTGCCCGCCATTGTGCAAGATTGTGATCGAATGCCGAGTGATTGCGACGGAACGAAGAATCTTCATTTCCGCTTCAGCTTTGAAGGAGATTGCTTCACTCTCCTGCTCGCAGAATCGTTCGCAATGACAGTCCTTTACCTTAATTCATGTCACTATCTTGATAATCTATGGCGCCAGCCATGGTTCAGTTCCTCGCAATGACAATGCTCTACGGATAACGATTTTCCCATTTTCCCATTCAACCATTCACCTATTCAACTCTCATCCGAATAACGAATCACATTTCCCTTAACTCTTACACTCTTAACTCTTAACTCTTAACTCTTAACTCTTAACCAATTCCAATTCCCATTTAATAGCCTCTGTGAAATCCGATTTCACAGGTCAAAAAAGTCTATTCCAAAGGCTTTAATCGGATATACTTCTTTTTCAGGTGCGAAATCACATTTCGCTATTTTATAAATTAGGCCCATTTTCAAAATCTGTGTAATTCCCGTAATACCAAGCAATTAAGCCATTTGTCAAAAATTGGCACGATTTATGATTTATTAAAAAGTGAACGTGTCACAGAGAACCAAACATGAAAGGAGAACAAAATGTGGCAAGCATGGGTTAACGGGCTTTTAGGAATTTGGATTTTTATCGCCGCTTTCTTAAACTTAGGTGCCAAAGGAAATATGTGGGACGATCTGATCGTTGGTATTATTGTGGCGATTGTCGGTTATTTGATGATTAAAACCAAACCCTGGCAAGCATGGCTTAGCATCATCGTTGGTATTTGGTTGATTATCGCTGCTTTCATTCCTTCCTTAGTGGTTGGAGCTGGCAACATGTGGAACTTGATCATCAGCGGTGTTTTGGTAATGATTGCCGGTTTTGGCGCCTTAGGTGGCGGACAACAAGCCTGATCTTTAACAAATCAAATATTTAAATTAACTTTATTGTGCGCATTGCAGAGCCAGAGCTTACTCTGGCTCTTTTCTTAATTCTTTTGGAGAGCATAAATGGAATTAGGCATCGACTTAGGTTCTTCCACGGCAAAGGTTGTTTTGCTGAACAACAATCAATTAATGTACAAAAAATATATTCGTCATAACGGACGCGTAAAAGAAACGTTACAGGAAATTTTAACCGCATTAAAGCCTCATTATGCCGGTCAATCTTTTTCCGTGCTCATGACCGGAAGTGCGGGCATGGGACTGGCTTCGCGTACGGGCATCCCTTTCGGGCAGGAGGTCATTGCCCTTTCCAAAGCCATTCGTACCTTTTTTCCGCAAGTTTCCACTTTTATTGAATTGGGCGGCGAAGACGCCAAGATTGTGCTTTTTCGCGAGCATCAGGCGCCGGAAATGAAAATGAACGGCAGTTGCGCCGGCGGTACGGGTTCTTTTATCGATCAAATGGCCACCCTGCTGAACATGGAACCGGCTGATCTGAACGAATTGGCAAAGCAATCCACAAAAAAATTGTACATTGCCTCGCGTTGCGGTGTGTTTGCCAAAACGGATGTTCAAGCCCTGCTCAATAAAGGTGAAAACAAAGCGGATATCGCCCGCGCCGTTTTTCTGGCGGTAGCCAATCAAACCGTTACCACATTGCTGGCCGGTGCGGAAGTGACCGGCAATGTTTTGTTTGCGGGAGGGCCGTTAACCTTCCTTTCCGAATTGCGCAAAGCTTTTACGGAAACATTGGAAAAACCGCAGGACGATTTTATTTTGCCGGACAATGCCGAAGTTTTGGTAGCCATGGGCGCGGCGCTTCTTAGTCGGCAAAAAGGCATCCGGCTTAGCATTGAAGGATTGTTGGAGCGTCTGAAAAACGAAAGCGCCGTCGGATTAACCATGCGCACCTTGCCGCCGTTGTTTGCGAGTAAAAAGGAGTACGATCAATTCAATGACCGCCACAATCGTTTTCAAATACGCAAGTTAAAGCCCGAAGAATCGGCAAATGTGCAAGATATGTATCTTGGCATTGACGCCGGTTCCACCACCACCAAAATGGTTTTAATCGATGAAAACAATAACATCATTGATGATTTCTATTCGCCCAATTTCGGCGATCCCTTGCAGGTTGCGCGCAAAGGTTTGCGGCAATTCCGTCCGCATTTGGAACGAGGCCTTTTGAAAGCCGCCTTTGCCACCGGTTACGGCGAAGAGTTCATGAAAGTGGCTTTGAATCTGGACGGCGGCATCGTTGAAACCATGGCTCATTACACGGCCGGCGCCCTCTTCGACAGTGATCTGAGCTTTATTGTTGATGTGGGCGGACAGGATATCAAGGCCATTAAAATCGAAAACGGTTACGTGACGGACATTCAATTAAATGAAGCCTGCTCTTCGGGAACCGGTTCTTTCATCCAAATCTTTGCCGAAAATTTAAATCTGTCTTTGGATGAATTCGTACAAAAGGCTTTGTGGGCGAAGCATCCGGTGGATTTGGGAACACGTTGCTCCGTATTCATGAATTCCAAAGTCAAAGAGGCTTTAAAGGACGGTGCGGATGTAAGCGACATTGCCGCGGGATTGGCCTATTCCATTGTCAAAAATGCGCTCTACAAAGTCATTCATCTGAAAAGCGCCGACGAACTGGGCGATCATGTTTTTGTGCAGGGCGGTACCTTTAAAAACGATGCCGTATTGCGCGCCTTTGAAATTCTAACCGGCAAACAGGTCATTCGCCTGAATATATCGGAATACATGGGCGCTTTCGGTGCGGCCCTTTACGCTCAAAAATTTATTCGGCGGCATCCCGATTATCAAACCAAATTCGAGCTATCCGCTCTAGACAACATTCAATTTAGCAAACGTCAAATCCATTGCAAAGGGTGTGGCAATCAGTGCAGCATAACCCAGTTTACATTCAGCAATAAAAACCGCTTTTACACCGGCAACCGCTGTGAACGTTATTTCTCCAACAAAACCGCGGCGGAGCGCATTACGGACAACTTTTTCCGCGACAAGGAAGAAATCATTTTTAATGTGGATGCTTACTGGCAGGGAGAAATTCCGGAAATCGATCCGGCCAAACCGACCATCGGCATCCCGCGTGTGCTTTCCGTTTACGAACATTATCCGTTTTTTTATTCTTTCTTTCGCAAGCTGGGTTTTAAGGTTGTACTGTCCGATCCCACTTCGCAAAGTATGTATTACAAGGGATTACGAACGGTGCCGGCCGACAATTTGTGCCTGCCGGCCAAGGTCGCCAATGGCCATGTGTTTGACTTGATTGAAAAAAAGGTGGATCGCATTTTTTATCCTGCCATTTTATTCGAGCAGAAGGAAAGCAATGACGCGCAGAACAGTTTCAATTGTCCCATTGTGACCGGTTACGGCGAAGTTCTGAAAAAAAATATTAAAACCGATATTCCCATCGATTCTTTTCCCATGAGCTTTAACTACCTGCCCGGTGTGCGCGAGAATATTTACAAATATTTGGCGGATTTCGGAGTCAGCAAGGATGAAGTTGATAAAGCCATTGATTTTGCTTTGCAGATGGAGAAGAAGAGCATTGAACTTCAGCGCGAAAAGGCCGGTCAAATTATTGAAAAGGCCATGGCCGAAAACAAGCCGCTTATTGTGGTCATGGGACGACCTTACCATCTGGATCCCATGGTAAACACCGGCATTTTGGACATGATCGAGGATTTGGGCGCTTACGCGGTTTCGGAAAATGCCATTCCCGATTTGCACAAGATGAATTTAAAAGGCGTGCTGCCCTTAACGCAATGGTCGTACCACAATCGTTTGTATTTGGCGGCCAAATGGGTAGCGCAATTGAAATACGACAAAGTGGCCGCTATTCAATTGAATTCCTTCGGTTGCGGGCCTGATGCGGTGGTGGCCGATGAAGTGAAAGCCCTAGTGGAAACCGGAGGTAAAATCTACATTTCGATTAAAATCGATGAGATGTCCAATCTGGGTGCGGCTAAAATCCGCATTCGTTCCCTGTTGGAAGCCTTGAACCAGAACAATGAAATTCGTCTGAAAAAACGAACCTTTAGCAAACGCTACCATAAATCGGATCGTAAAAAAACGATTATTGTGCCCTATTTTGCCAAAATGTACTCGGATTTGTTAGAACCGGTATTTCACCGTTTGGGTTATGAAATCGTTACGCTTTATGATCAGTCGCCCGAAGCGGTGGAAGTGGGCTTGAAATACGTCAATAATGATATGTGCTATCCGGCGGTGATTGTTATTGGCGATTTGATTAAAGCCCTGCAAAGCGGAAAATACGACCCGGACAATTCCGTGGTGGCCCTCAGCCAAACCAACGGACAATGCCGCGCTTCCAACTATGTACCGTTGCTCAAAAAAGCCCTGGTTGATGCCGGTTTTACCAATACGCCGGTCATCAGCCTCAGCGCCGATTCTTTTGCCGAAGGTTTTGTGTTCAACCCGCTTAAATTCATTAAATACACGGTTATTTTGTACGCCATGGCCGACGGTATTTTGCGCATGAAGCTGCGTACCAAACCTTATGAAGCGGTACCAGGACAAACCATGGAATTGGTTAATCGTCTGATCAACGAATTGAAGGAATTAGTTTACGCGCAGGCGCCCAATAAAAAGATGCTGCACCATTTTATGCGTTATGCCGTTCGGGAATTCAATAAAATTCCGGTGCTGGGTGAACGCAATGCCCGGCGCGTCGGCGTGGTGGGTGAAATTTATCTGAAGAGCAATTGCTTTTCTAACAATTACATTGTGGATTGGCTGGAAGAAAAAGGCTACGAAGTGGATTTGCCTTCCTATTTGCGCTTTTTCGAATACGGCTATTTTACGCAAAAATTTACTTTCAAGGAAAAAATCAGTCGTTTGCCGATGAAGCTGGCCACACGTTCCATTAATCATTATTTGATTACGCATTATCAAAAGGAAGTGGAAGAAGAATTGCGGCACTTTGCCGGTTACGAACCCATGGAACCGTTAAGCAAGGCGGTGAATCGCGGCAGTAGCCCGTTGCCGCGCTACTTGCAGTTTGGCGAAGGCTGGCTGTTGGCTCTGGAATTGGTCGAAATGGTCACCCACGGCGTGAAGGACGTGATTTCCTTGCAACCGTTCGGCTGCATTTCCAATCACATTGTGGCCAAGGGTATTTATCGCGAGCTTAAAGACAAATACGACGCCAATTTGCTGTTGCTGGATTTTGAATCGGGCACAAGTCGCGCCAATGTGCTGAACCGTTTGGAGCTTTTCCTCTCAGGTGGAGATGAAAAGGACGAGACGGAAAACAAAGGACGGGAAGCATTACCGGATTTAAGTCAGGTGCTGTTGCCCATGGATGTGAATGCGTTTCAGGGAAAATAGGAATTGGGAAAGTTTAAGTGTTAAGAGTTGAATGGTTAATAATAGGGAACTTGGAACTCGGAACTTGGAACTAATTCCCAATTCCCAGTTCCCAGTCCAAAACGATCCCGTGAGCCTGCGAGCGGGAGAGTGAAGCAATCCCTAATAATGTTTAGGCCATTCATTAACAACAGGCCGGTGTGCTTTGGATGAGATTCTTGGCTCCGCTACTATTGACATATTGTGGCGCGTCCGTCCCTCGATACGATTCTGCCTTTCATCTTGCGTTGTCCGAAGTAAGGGCGAAGCATTTCCGCCAAGACGCTGCAAAACTAAAAATTTAACGTTGTGCAACCAAAAGCATCGATTGCTTCTTTATTTGTTAAAGAAATGCTTCGCCCCTACAAGTGTCGGCAGAATCACTCGGGAACCGGACGCTGTATCAGTTCCAAGTTCCCAGTTCCTAATTCCCAATGACAAAATGTGCCTGTCATTGCGAACGAGGAACGAGTGAAGCAATCTTTAACATTATTCAATCATAAACACATCGTACCTATCAAATTCCTTTTTTCAATTGTCCCTGCGGGACACCAATTTTGTGGTGTGGAATTCCATTAACCCATATTTGAAAATATGAGCTATTGGCATCCCATCGCTTCGCGATGGGTTTTGAAATGACCAGTATTTGAATTCGTCCCGATAGGGACGATGTGTCATTAGCCCACAAATTCATTTGTGGGAATCGAATGCGCCACCACCATCAATCGGAGTCCCGTAAGGGACGGCCTGCTAATAGCCCACAGATTCATCTGTGGGAACAAATTCCCGCACCAAAATATCCCCGTCCCGAACGGGAAGGTTTGAATAACGAATCGTCGTGTCGCTCGCTCCAACTGGTGTGGCGCGTTCGTCCCTCAATACGATTCTGCCTTTCATTTTGCGTTGTCCGAAGTAAGGGCGAAGCATTTCCGTCAAGAAGTTGCAAAATTAAAAATTTAACGTCGTGCAACCAAAAACATCGATCATCTCTTTATTTGTTAGGGAAATGCTTCGCCCCTATAAGTTCGGTGGAATCACTCGGGAGCCGGACGCTGCATCAGTTCCAGGTTCCAAGTTCCGAGTTTCCGAATCCCGCTTAACGAATAACGGATACACGAATAACGTTTCCCCTTAACCCTTTCACCCTTAACTCTTAACTCTTAACTTCCCCCGTTCCAAAATAAAATAATCAAAGTTTCCCCCTAAAACTCGGTTTGTTACTCAGCCATTGTTTTAGTAAATTAAACATTCTTTAAATGAATTCATTACAGGAGAAGTCATGGAGAAAAAACGGATTTTAAGTGGAATGCGCCCCTCCGGAAGATTACATTTGGGAAATTACGCCGGTGCTCTGGAGAACTGGGTTAAACTGCAAAACGATTACGATTGTTACTATTTTGTGGCCGACTGGCACGCCTTGACGACGAATCCTTTGGCGGCCTTCGACGTGGAAGAGAATACCATTCAGATGGTCATAGATTGGTTAAGCGCCGGCATTAAGCCGGATTTGCCTTTGTTTGTTCAGTCCCGCGTGAAGGAACATGCGGAATTGCATTTGCTGTTTTCCATGCTCATCACCAAAGAGCGTTTGGAACGCAATCCGACGTTGAAAGAACAAATTCGTGATTTGCATAAAGACACCATCATTTACGGGCACTTGGGATATCCCGTGTTACAGGCCGCCGATATTCTGATGTACAAAGCGAATCTGGTTCCGGTCGGAGAAGATCAGCTTTCCCATGTTGAAATCACCCGCGAAATCGCCCGTAAATTCAACCAATTGTACGGCGAAGTTTTTCCGGAACCGCAACCCAAGCTGACCACTTTTTCGCGTCTGCCAGGATTGGACGGTCGTAAAATGGGAAAATCCAACAATAACTTTATTTTGATCTCCGATCCACCGGAAGAAATTCATAAAAAAGTTCGTACCGCTATTACGGATCCGCAAAAGGTGCGGCGCGGGGATCCAGGCCATCCGGATATTTGCAATGTCTTTAAATATCACCAGAAGTTTAATCCGGATGAAACGGAACAGATCCGTACGGATTGTGAAAGCGGTGCTTTGGGCTGTGTGGCTTGTAAACAACGGGCCGCCGAAAAAATAGCCGATTATTTTGCTCCGTTCCGTGAAAAACGTGCGCATTTTGAAAGCCATCCGGATGATGTCAGAGATATTATTAATGAGGGAACCAAAAAGGCCAAGGCCGTGGCGCAACAAACAATGGATGACGTACACAAAGCGATGAAAATGGGATGAGATATCGCGTTAAATTAGACATATTCGAAGGCCCGTTCGATCTGCTCTTGTTTTTGATTCGCAAAAATGAAGTGGATATTTACGACATTCCCATCGCCAAAATTACCGAACAGTTTTTGGAATACATCGAGGCGATGCGAATTCTGGATTTGAACGTGGCCGGTGATTTTATTGAAATGGTGGCTATTTTAATGCACATCAAAGCGCGCATGCTTTTGCCCAAAACGCCTTTGGAAAACGAAGAGGAAAGCGGCGATCCGCGTACGGAATTGGTGGAGCGATTGTTGGAGTACAAACGGTTCAAAGAAGTTTCGTACGAATTACAATACCTGGAAAACGATCGACGGCGGTTGTACAAGCGCCAGGATTTCAACTTCATTCAAACCGTGCCGGAATCCGAACCGACCACCGAAGAATTTCTGGAAAAGGTAACCTTGTTCGATCTGATAATCGCCTTTAAACGCGCTTTGCAAAACATGCCCAAAGTAACCTATCACGAGGTAAAGCGCATCGACGTTACTATTGAGCAACAGACGGAATTTTTGCTCAATCTGCTCAAAGAGAAAAAAATGATTCTTTTCCAGGATTTGATGAAACAATTCAAAGAAAAAATCATTTTGATTGTTACGTTTGTGGCCTTGTTGGAACTAGTGCGCAAAGGCATTATCTCGGTCAAACAATCGGATCTGTTCGATGATATTCGTATTAAATTAAAAAAAGATGCAGCCTAAATGGAAGACAAAACACCTGACATTCTGGAAGCCATGATCTTTGCCAGCGATTCGCCTTTGACGATCAATAAGATCAAAGAGGTGCTGGGAGATATTGGCGCGCGAGAAATCCGCAAAGCGATTAATATTTTGAACGAACGCTACGAATCGTGCCATTCGGCTCTGATGATTTTGGAAGTGGCCGGCGGCTATCAAATGGTGACCCGCCCGGAATATGCCGATTATGTCGGCCAGTTGTACAAAAGTCGGCAGGCACATCGGCTAACACAAAAAGCGTTGGAAACATTGGCCATCGTGGCCTACAAGCAACCCATCACCAAACCGGAGATCGAACACATCCGTGGAGTGAATGTGGATTCCGTATTACGGACGTTGATTGAACGCAATTTAATCACCGTGGTAGGTCGGGAAAAAGGCCCGGGCAATCCCTTACTTTACGGTACAACCAAAGATTTTCTGGAATATTTCGGTCTGAATTCGTTGGACGATTTGCCCAAATTGAAAGAGATCGACGAACTGCTCAAAGGCGACGATAAATTTCTGGAAAGTCTGGATCAGGTGGCTTTGGAACAATTGGCTCCGGAAGAATTGGGCATGGTCAATCCCGAAATTTCCGAGGAAAACGGTGAATCTGCGCAAGAATCCTCTGCAACGAATGATGAAACGACCTCGGATCATGATCAAAGTGAAACCAAACCCGATGATGCCCCATGATGCGACTCAATAAATTTTTGGCGCAGGCGGGCATTGCTTCCCGCAGAAAATGTGATGATTTGATTTTGGCCGGTTTTGTCAAGGTCAATGGTAAAACAATTGATCGTGTCGGAGTTGTCATTGACGAAAACAAAGATAAGGTGACGTTTAAGGGACGCCCCGTTACCATTCGCAAACATTTTACTTACATTTTACTGAACAAACCCAAAGGCGTGGTTACCACGGCCAGAGATCAGTTCCGCAGGCGCACCGTGCTGGATTTAATTGCCATTCCGGAACGCATCTTTCCCGTTGGCCGGCTGGATTACAACACAACGGGCGTTTTGCTTTTAACCGACGACGGCGAGCTGTCCAACCGCTTATTGCATCCCAATTACAAAGTTACCAAAGTTTATCGGGCGCTGTTGAATCGCGTAATCCGTCCGGTTGACCTGTTTCGTTTAAGTCACGGGGTGGAATTGGAAGGGCGCAAGACCCAGCCGTGCAAAATCACGGAGCTACGTATTGTTGACAACGGAAGTCTTTTGGAAATCGAGCTCAAGGAAGGACGCAATCGACAGATCCGCAAGATGTTCGATCTGTTCAATTACCATGTGGAAGAATTGGAGCGCATTTCGTTTGCCGGTTTAAAGGCCACAGGCCTGCAGCAAGGGGAATGGCGCTATTTGACCAAAGACGAAGTGAAGCGATTAAAGGAGATGGTGGATTATGGAAATTAAAGGTAAAAAAGCGTTGATCCTTGGCGGCTGGGGATTGGTAGGACAAGCCGTTACCCGTCGAATGATTGAAGACAATCCGGCGGAAATTGTTATTTTATCGTTGGAAAAATGGCAGGCCGAAGAAGCGGTCAACCTGATGCGAAAATTGGCCCCGCACATTACGTTTAAAGCGGAATGGGGCAATATTTTTGTAAGGGATTCTTTGAAAGACTTACCGAGACAGGAAATCCTCAATAATCCGGAGAACCGAAATCTTTTAATGGAAGATGTACTTGATGACTTGAATCGGGAAATTATTCAACGGTCATTTCTGGCGCAGGTGATTGACCGGCATAAACCGGAGATTATCGTGGATTGCGTTAATTCCGCTACGGCGCTGGCCTATCAGGATATTTTTACCAGTTCGATCGAAGTGCGCAAAATTTTAGGCGATCTACAGCAGGGCAAAAACAAAGAACAAAGTATTTCGGCCATTGAACGTTTGCTGATCACCCAATACACGCCGCAGTTGATTCGCCATATCCAAATTTTGTACGAAGCAATGAAACAGGCCAAAACCCGCGTGTACGTAAAAATCGGCACCAGCGGAACCGGCGGCATGGGATTGAACATTCCGTACACCCACAGTGAAGAAAAGCCCTCACGTATGCTGCTGAGCAAATCGGCTTTGGCCGGATCGCACACATTGCTGCTTTGGCTAATGGCGCGTACGCCGGACGCTCCCATTACCAAGGAAATCAAACCGACCGCAGCCATCGCCTGGAAAAAAATCGAATACGGGGAAATCAAAAAACGGGGCAAACCGGTTAAATTGTACGATTGTCCGCCGGAAGCGGCGATTCCTCTTAAAGGTACCTTGAAACGCGAAATGAAAAAAGGTCCGTGGAAACCGCTTAATGATACCCTGAAGAAGGTTTATATCGATACCGGAGAAAACGGCATTTTCAGTTACGAAGAATTTACGGCTATTACCTCGCGAGGTCAGATGGAATTCATTACGCCGGAAGAAATTGCCAATGTGGTCGTCTGGGAAATTAAAGGCGGCAATACCGGTCATGATATCATCAATGCGTTGGATAACGCCACCATGGGGCCGACCTACCGCGCCGGTTATTTGCGGGGCAGCGCTTTGCAAAAGATGTTGCGTTTACAAAAAGAACACAATTCCGATAGCGTGGCGTTTGAATTGTTAGGGCCTCCCAAATTAAGCAAACTGCTGTACGAAGCCTATCTTTTAAAACGCTGTAAATTCAGCATGGACGAAATCCTGCAACACAGCGCCGAATTCTTGTCCAATTGTACTTTGGAATTGATTCGAACCGATCACAAACTGCGCAGCGAAATTCTTTCCATCGGCATTCCCATTTTACTACCTGACGGCAAACATCTGTTGCGCGGTCCCGAGATGAAAATCCCGGCCTATCGCGGCAGTAATGAACTGGAAATCACGCCGGAAAATATCGAAAAATGGGCGGCAGAA
>JALWEA010000185.1 GCA_027039465.1 Calditrichia bacterium
GATGGGAAAGTACCGCTTCCTGTTGCAGCAACGGCATAATGGTAAATCCGCTGCCAAACGCCACCGCGCCCACCTTGAACATGGAGAACAGCAATTGGCTGTAAATGCTGTGATCTAAAATCCCAATAACAATAATACTAAGAAAAACGCCACCTGTAAGCACAATGGCCAATAGGCGGTGTGAAAACTTTCCGGGAATCATATCGGTTGTTTCACCGGATTGGTCGGTTTCGGCTTCATGGGATTTGTAAAAAAGTAAAATACTGAGTACGAATGCAATCAAAACGACAATTAAAGCCTGAACTTTGAAGAGCAACAATAAAAAGGCAATACCGCCTAATACTGCGCCCTTAATTTCCTGCAAATAACGTGAAGCAAAATCCAAAAACACATGGGCAACCACGCCCACGACCATCGCTTCCAGGGCAATGAATAACGGATGCACCCAGGCAACTTCACCGTAAGCAAAGTAAAGCCAGGATAAAAACAAAATAAGCAGGTATGAGGGAAGAATAAATAAAAAAGTGGATACGGTCGCTCCGGCAACTCCCTTGATGCGATAGGAGCAATAGGTGGCTAAATTGTACATAATGGGGCCTGGATAGAATTGCACCATGGCGATGCCTTCATCCACTTGTTGGCGCGTTAACCATTTATTCCCGATGATCAAGGCCTTAATTTGTTGGAGGATGGCCAACCCGTAAGCGGTTAAACCGATTTTAAAAAAGGCCCAGGCCATTACCGGAATGGTCGGCGCTTTAACTGTGTTTGGCCTTGCCGAATGACTCTTTTCCATGTTAATTCAAACCTTTCAAAAAAGCATATTTTCACTAGCTGAATTCATGCTGAAATAAATTTGATCTACGAATGGTTCATTTCAGACTTCGATATCCAGAATATCCAAAATTTCTTGCGCTGTTTTGGCCTTACGTAACTTTTGATGCAGATCCTCGTTTCGGGTTGCCTGCTCAATATTTTGTACGAGTTGTTTGCACATATCAACCTTATCAGCCGGAGAAATGACCAAAAATACCAAATCAACGGGACGTCCGCTTCGGGAAAAATAACCGATGCCATCCTGAAAACGACCGAAAAAAACATAAATGGAGTTAACGCTTTCACTGCTCACCCGAAAAACGACAGCGCAGCAACCTTTCAGCGAAGGTTTCAAAATTTCATGGGTGATTAGATCTTCTCCGATTTGCTGTTTATCTAACGCAATGCCGCTATGTTCCGCCAAATGAATCATTTTGGCGATCGCTTCCAATTCGGACTCGGCCTTTAAATTGAGATCAATGGTATTCTCCGACATAAAGCTGTTTAATTTTGCCATAAACGTATCTCCGAATAAAATAAATTTTAAAATCAAGTTAGCATAAAATTCGATTGAATGCTAAGCCAATCGAACCGTTAATTTTTTACCACAAAAAACGCAATACCTTTTCTACGATTGGAGAAGTGTCCTTAATGTGCATTCCGTTACTTTAACAAACCCATTACAATCACATTGGCAGCTTCGTCTGCGGTAAGCCCGCGGCTCATTAGTGTTTCAACCTGTTTTTTGTCCACACTGCCGATGGCGGCTTCGTGCGTTAATTTAGCCGTTTCATCGACAACCAATAACTTCGGGATAGCTTCGGCTTTTGCTTGTTGGCCGCGGATAATTTCCATGCAATCCACATGGCCGCGACTGTGCGGCCCGTTGCCCGTAACTTCTCCCAAAACCTTGGCCTGCGCTTTCTCGGAAACTACAATCCGGCTTTTGGCTAATCCGTGAGCATTTTGTCCGTCCAAATAAATGGATTCCCGAACCTTAATGCGATCATTTTTTTTGCCAAACAATTTAGTGTTCATTTCCACCGAACCGTTTTCTTCGACGTAGGCTTTATATTCCAAATCAACTTTTCCAGCTGCGCCTTGAATTAATTTAAAGGTACTTACGAAAGAACCGCCCTTCTCAACAAAAACCTTCATCACGGGTAAAACATCTACGCCACCGTCAGGCCCGTGATAATGCGTCTCGTCGTATTCCGCATGTGCATTTTTTCCGATCTTAACTTTGCCGTGCATGATATGTTGAACCTGCGCGGCATTCGGGAAAGAGCAGTGGGCTAAAAAATTAGCAGATGCCTGATCTTCTATAATAAACTCCGCGCGTATATTTTGAATACCATCCGCCGGTAAAACGCCAAAGCACAAATGAATAGGCGATTTGAGCTTTACGCCCTTCTTTACCGTTATTTTGGTTTTGACTCCGTTTTCAATGGGCTGACTCTTAATGATTACCCCTGGAATACCATGCTCCAAGAGTACCCGATTCCCGCTGACCAAAAGAATGGCCGCATCACTAGCTGTAAGATTCGCCGGATCACCACCGCTTAGTTCGTAGGCTTTGGCTAATTGTTGAAATTCCGAAGAATAATCAATCATTTTTACCCCCCCTCGGTTTCCGGCTGATTAACATGGGTACACGGTTGACAATGATTTCGGAAAAAGCGTGTGACTTCTTCCGGAATGCTTGTTTTCAAAATTTTACCGGCACACAAAACGGAACTGCGGTCGGCCATGGCAGCCATCTGCTCATGATGGGTTATTAAAATGACCGAAGAGCCATTGGCTGCCAATGTGAGAATAACATTCTTAATTTGTTCAATCGAAAGCGCATCGATTCCGGAATCGGGTTCGTCTAAAATCGCCAATTGGGGACGTTGAGCCAGAATAGCAGCCAATTCAATACGTTTGCGTTCGCCGCCGCTTAAGGTACTGTCCAAATCCCGTAATAAATAGCGTTTGGGATCAAGTCCTACTTTTTGTAATAATTCTGCAGGGAGCGTTTTTTCCTTTTGCTGTCTTTGTGCCAAGTTCAAATAGCTTAAAACCGAAATGCCTTCGAATCGTGCGGGTTCTTGCCAGGCTAAGGTAATACCGAGTCGAGCCCGTTCCGTCATATTTAATGCAGTAATATCTTGTCCGTTAAATAAAATTTTCCCTTCTTGAATGGGATAATCACCTAACCCCATAATGGCATAAGCCAATGTGCTTTTACCGGTTCCGTTAACCCCCAAAATACTATGAATCTCATTCGATTGAACGGTTAAGTTCAAATGATCCAGTATTTTGCGGTCACCTTTTTGCAAAGTGACATTGGTTAAAGTAAGCATAACAAGCCTCAAATCTTTTTTACAAATCCAAAGATTTGGATTTATTTGAAATGAGCCTATAATATTACAAGTGCAATGGATTTTTGGCAGTCATTAGATTTAATCTCAGCCGCCGAATGAATCCGCAAAAATATGATCTTTGGGAACACCTTTTTCCTTCAAAACATCCAATGTTGCCCGAACCGTTTTAACGGGGCCCGCCAAATAAACATCGTAGCCGGTAAGATCGATGTCCGCTTCTTTCAGCATGTCATAAACCGTGCCTTCTTGAAAGACAAATCCTTCCGGTACAACAAAGCCGTTCGAATTATTCCGCGCTGCTAACCAGATGTTTAGATTCGGATCTTTTTTAATCCATTCTTGCAAATGATCCAAATGGTAAAAATCAGATGTATCGGTTACGCCCCAAAATAAATGCATTTTGCGTTTGGGATTTAACTGTAATTGCTGTTCGATCATAGCCTTAATTGGTGCAAAGCCGGTACCTCTGGCAACGAACAATAGCGGGGTATCCATGGCAGATCGCAGGTAAAAGTCGCCCATTGGGCCCATGGCTGAAAGTTCATCCCCGATTTTCATCTCTTCAAAAGCCCAGGTGGTAAAACGTCCCCCCTCTACGCGCCGTAAATGTAGCTCGATGCTGCCATCCGGTTTTGGGGCATTACCGATGGAATAAGCGCGTGACATCCATTGTGTGCCAGGTACCCAAAGTTCCATGTATTGGCCAGGTGTAAACTGACACGTACAATCTTCTTCGGATTTGGGTTTTAAGGTAACAATCATGTTTTTGTCGTTAATGCGTTTGATATCACTGACGACCAGGCGCTTAATGCGTTGTTCATCCGGAATGGTCTCACGCCAATTGAGCTGTTCCTGTCTGGATATGAGTTCATCTTCCACATGATGATGCACTTCCGGTCGGGCTAATAAGCTAGCCACATAATCCAACGGTGGAAAACTTATTGCATGGGCCGGGCACGTATTGGCGCATGTTGTGCAACCGACCAGACAATTTAACGGATCATAAACAACCGCTTTTTTCTTTTCGAAATCGAACCGGTAAACCAGGCGACCGCAACCGGTAACGCAGGTACCGCACCCGATGCAGGCTTCTTCATTAATTGTCGGGTGCCAGTCGATTTCTTCTCTGGGAATTCCGTGCCAGGGTTTGGCAAATTTTGGATCAGGCAT
>JALWEA010000186.1:0-10000 GCA_027039465.1 Calditrichia bacterium
AATTTTCAAAAAAATTGCCGGATACAAAAAAGGCGCATGACGAATGGTTAGAATGGACATTTATTTCCGAGTCCCTTAAAGAATTAAAAGCCAATCTATCAAAATTAGAACGGATAATCGGGAAGTGAATTTCTTAGAAATTTTTCAACAATATCAAAGTATTATTGCTTCTTATGATGTTATTGAATTCCACAATGAAGAATCCGTTTCAAACTTGAAGATAAAAATTAGGCTAATCGATGCATCATTTTTGTGGATTCGGGAAATCAGACGAAAGAATCAATTAATTGCCTATAGCTATTATTGGATGGATGCGGAGAATAAAATCATAACCGGTTGGGATAATGCCCCGCACCATAAAGAAATAAAAACGTTTCCTCACCACAAGCATGTCGGAAAAACGGTTGAACCCTCCGATCAAAAAACATTGGATGATGTGTTAAACTATATTCAATCCTTAATAGAAAATAAGATTTAAAGTTTTTGCCCTCCGGGGACGTGGGCATCTGCCTTTGGATGTGTTTTTACCTGAAATATGGATGAGTCCACTCTAAAAAGGGGCTAAAGCCCCTTTTCGTGATAAAAAAATTATTCAGTCCCCATCCTGAAGGATGGGGCTAACAAAATAAAAAGCAAGATGTTAGCCCCAACATTTATGTTGGGGATAAATCTTCAGAGACTCTATATTTTAGCCCTTTAGGGCTTTTTAGAGTAAACACATGGATTTATTGTGTTCTTTTGGATGTGATAGTTCATTCGGGGCAAGGAGCAGACGCGGACGAGAATGAGTGGTGGGCTTTTTGACTTTGCCCTTGACTGTTGAAAATCCCGGACATTAGGTTGGTAGCAGGGAAGTGGGAATGGAGCGGAAAAAGAAATTACTGCGCTGATATGTCTTTAAAAATAAGTTGCAGGAAAAGAAATCCAGATATGTAAACAGTACAGTTAGCCCCAGCCTTCAGGCTGGGGTCAATAGAAAAAAATAAAAAGCTAAGGACGTTTACGTCCTTTTATTAGATGGGTAAATAACACCCTAAAGGGCGCAGAATTTTTTTAGCTTCAATTTTTGTCCCCGGCGTAAACGCCGGGGCTAACATCTTGAAATAAAGTAGCGGCACCGTATTACGATTTGTTCTAAATTTTAGTATTGCCGGCAAACACCTTCCTTCCTTTTCCTCCAACATAAACCCGTCAAAAAATTTACCCTCCTTCTAATCTCCCAAAAAGTTCTTCCGAAAATATTAAATTGAAACCTTTGAAAAAATGCTGTGATTTAAGGATTTTCTCAATTTTTTGCGTTGATTTCACCCTATCCGTTAATCATGGATAGCCCCATGCCGGCCAACGAATTACCTCCCCCTCTTATCGAAGAAGAGAGGGGGAACGAGGGGGTGAGTCAAATACCGCAAGTTAATTTTTCAAAGGTTTCAAATTGATTGATGAACGATGCAATCATTAGAGTCTTTTCCCATGAAAAGTGATCAAACAAAATTTTATTCCAAAACGGCCTGCTTGCTTACCTTCTGTGGCTTCCCTTGATACTAAAGGAAGTCCGACCCTTTTTATTAAAAATTATTCGGTTTAAATATTTAATAGTTACAAGGAGAGTGAAAATGTTTCGCAATATTTTGCATGGAATGGCAGGACAATTAGCCATTGTCTTCATCGTAATTGGTATTAGCTTCGCAGGGAGTGTGCATTCGATCAACCGCACACAGGGTAAAATCGAGTTTGTGCCAAACGAGCTGTTGATCAAATTAAAAAAGGATGACGAATGGAGCGCCACAAAGGCCGAGCCCGTCCAATTAAAAATTCAAAAAATATTAAAACAGGCTAAAGTAAACAGCACATTACAACAAATTCGGCCGGTATTTCGCCTGCAAAATTTTGCCTTGGCCAAACAAACGGCAGCGCAGGCAAGTTTGGAACGAAAAATTGAGGCGAATCTTTCAACGGTTTACCGGCTTCGATTTTCCGAACCCATTAATGTAAAAAGGATCGCGGAGAAGTTGGCCGGGCAGCCGGACGTGATTTATGCCGAACCGAATTATATTTTTAAGGCTTGTGTTACGCCAAATGACTCGTTGTTCGAAAAGCAGTGGTACTTGAATAATACCGGTCAGTACTTTTTGCCTGATGCCGACATCGATGCGCCGGAGGCTTGGGATATTGAAACCGGCGACAGTACGGTAATCGTCGGTGTGATTGACACCGGCGTAGATTATCTGCATCCCGATTTGGCCGGTAATGTTTTGCCCGACGGTTATGATTTTGTAAACCAGGATGCGGATCCCATGGATGATAACGGTCACGGTACGCATGTGGCCGGAATTATTGCAGCGCTTTCCAATAATCACATCGGCATCAGCGGAGTTGCCTGGCATGCCAAAATTTTACCGATTAAGGTTTTGAATCAAAAGGGGACAGGCACGGTTTCCGCTATTGCGGACGGAATAATTTACGCGGCTCAGCACAATGCCAGCGTGATCAACTTAAGTTTGGGCGGCTATGCGGAGTCCATGGTGCTTAAAGACGCTCTGGAAACCGCCAGCTCTCAGGCAGTGTTGGTTGCCGCGGCCGGTAACGACGGCGTTGAATATGATGATTTCGGGCATCCGTTCTTTCCGGCTTCGTATGATTTTGTTATCGGCGTCGGTGCCACCAATGTACGCCCCGATCCGCAAACAGGTACGGCCGTTGAAGTGCGCGCCATTTTTTCCAATTACGGGGTTAATGCCGATATTTATGCCCCAGGTGTCAATATCTGGAGTACCTTTCCGGAATTTCATCCCTTACGTCACGGGTACAAAAACCTTTCCGGAACTTCCATGGCCGCTCCGATCGTCAGCGGCGTTGTGGCTCTGCTGCGTTCCCATTTTCCCGATTGGTCCAATGAACTCATTCGCGGGCAGATCTTAAACACGGCCGAATCCTTTTCGGACGGAGTTAAACTTAATGCTTATGCCGCCTTGGCCAATACCATTGCGCCCCAACTTTCATTGGCATCCACAACCGTTTTGGATACCCTGCCCGGCGATGACGGCGACGGTGTTGCCGATGCCGGAGAGACGATTCACCTAATTGTGGATGTTGAGAATTCCTGGGGCCCGGCGACCGGTGTGCATGCCGTCTTGCGCCCGCATTCTACGGAAGATACCGCCTATGTGGAAATTCAGGATTCAACGGCGGACATGGGCAATGTAAGCGCTTATGCTCATGTGAACAACGAAAGCGATCCTTACGTTTTGCGCATCAAAAGCAAAACGCCGAACAATGCAAATGTTTATTTTGATGTACGGATCACGGCCGACGGCGGTTACCAAACCGTGTGTACTTTTCACCTGAACATTCAAAAGGGCATTGAAGTTGGCGGTGTCATTTCGGAAAATACCACTTGGTCAAAAGATTATTTGTACATTGTAACTTCGAACATTTTGGTGGAACAAGGGGTGCGCTTAACCATCGAACCGGGAACTGTGATTCGCTTTGCCTCAAACCGCTATTTGCGTGTGGACGGTGAATTGGTTGCCATCGGAACGCCTGAAAATCCCATTGTGTTTACTTCGAATCTGGAGACTCCGGCTCCGGCCAGTTATCAGGGAATCAAATTTACCGATTCTGCGGTCAGCGCCAAATTCGACAGCGCCGGTAACTACGTATCGGGTTCCACCATCCAATATGCCGAAATCGCCTTTGCCGGTGAAACGGAAATGGGCGGCGACGGCGGCGGCATTTACGTGGAAGGCTCTGCGCCTTACATTGCCCACAATGCCGTGCACGATAACGCTTCGGGCGGAATTGTCTTTGTCGGCTCCGACGCGAAAGTGGAGTACAATCACATTTACAACAATGGCGGTATTGGAGGCCTTAGGCTTCATTCCTTTTCCGGAGTAGCCCGCTTCAATATTCTTGAAGATAATTACACCAGTCGGGCCGGAGGTATTTATGCCGATTATTGTACGGGCATCATCGAAAACAATGTGATTCGCGGAAATTATTCCTCTGACAACGATGGCGGCGGCGGAATGTTTGTCTCCGGATCGCATGCCCTCATCCGCAATAATGTCTTCTTTGAAAACCGAAATGAATATTTTGGCGGCGCGGTCAGTTTTGCTTATGAAGATGCGTCCACCTTCGAATACAATACGGTCATTAATAACCTAGGCGGCATTTCCGTTGACAATTCCCAGCCGACCATTCGTTTTAACAATATTTTGCACAATCATCAACCAGGTTTCCCTTATGAATTGCAGCAGCACATTCCGTTCAACGGTTCGCCAAGTCAGGACCTTTTGGCTTCGAATAACTACTGGGGCACCACCGAAAAAGATTCCCTGGCAAACTGGATTTGGGACTTTTACGATGATTTTGACTTGGGTAAAGTGAACTACGATTCCGCATTGGCAGAGCCGGTCAAACAAGCACCAGGATTTCTCACCGATGTTTCCATTAATCCTCCTTCGCCCGTCGGCAGTGAAGTCGTGCAATTTCAATTAACTTTCAGTCGTCCCATGGATGTAGGTGTCCAACCGGTTGTTACATTCGGTGTGGCCGATCCTTACAAGCAACATCGCATCGAAGGCGATTGGGCGGATTCGTTACATTGGGTGGGGCAATACAAGGTGAGCGTCATGACCGGAGACGGAATTAATTATGTCTGCGTTAGCGATGCCAAAGATGAAAACGGGTTGGATGTTCCCAAAGATCATTGGTTCTCCTTTGTCATTAATGCCATGCGGGCCTCGTCAACGGAATTTGCCGCGGAAGCTAAGCCTGGTTATGTGGAGCTGAAATGGAGCGCTCCGCAATTGACCGGTTTATTGGGTTACAACATGTATCGTTTCCAGCAAATAAACGATTCCACCTTTTCGGATACGCTGCAAATCAATCAGGAATTGATTACGGATACGACCTATCACGACACGCAGGTGCAAAAGAATAACGTTTACTTTTACATGTACACCGTAGTGAGTACCGATTTTAAGGAAAGCCATTTTTCAGCGCCTGTTTCGGTTACCGCTTTAACCGGTTTGGAAAAGGGTGAAGCTTTGCCCAAACATTTTGCTTTGGGACAGAATTACCCGAATCCTTTCAATCCGACCACGGTCATTCCGTATGCTTTGCCTCATGCCGCCCATGTACGGCTGACGGTGTACGATTTATTGGGGCGTAAAGTAGCAACGTTGGTTGATAAAATGCAGCAAGCCGGACGCTATCGTATCCGATGGGATGCTTCAAAGGTAAGTAGTGGGGTTTATTTCTATTTAATTCGGGCCGGAAAGTTTAGCAGAGTGCGTAAGATGATTTTGTTGCATTAAAAATGAATTTGTTCAAAAACAAAAAGACTGTTGAATAAATTTTTGTACCAAATAAAAAAAGGCCGGAGTTATTCCGGCCTTAAATTTAGCGTTTGGGATGGAAAGGCGAATGATAAGCGCTGATCATTTCGCCGCCGTCCACATTGAAAATATTGCCCGTTGCCCACAATTCGTCCGAAGTAACCAGGGCCAGAATAAACTTGGCAATATCCGAAGGTTGGGTCAGGCGCTTAAAAGGGATTTGACTCAGCGCCAAATCGATCATGGTTTCGTGACCTGGTATTTTACGCAGAGCCGGAGTAAACGTAACACCAGCACGAATGGCATTCACGGTCATTTTAAACGGCGCCAATTCCAAGGCCAATTGACGCACATGCGATTCCAAAGCCGATTTGGCCGCGGAAACCGCACCGTAATACGGAATCACCCGCACCGATCCGGAGCTGGTCATGGCAAAAATCTTACATCCCTGTCCCAGCAAACCGGCATCAAACAAATCTTGCGTCCAGTAAACCAGACTGTGGGCCATAACATTTAAAGTCATGTCCATTTGCTTTTGAGTCAGCCGCTCCTGATGATCGTGATGAATGTAGGGGGCAAGAGACCCGAAGGCCAGAGAGTGCAGCACCACTTTAATGCGCTTCCCGCTTTCGCCGAAATGTTCCTTAACCGCCTCGATTACCTGTGAGCGGTTCTTTTCGGAAGCAGCGTTTTTGTTAAAGTACAGCGCTTCCACGCCGTTTTCTTTAATGCGACGTTTCAGTTCTTCCACGCGGGTCAAACCCTCTCCGCGATCCAAATGGATGCCGATAATGTTAAATCCGGCTTTGGAAAGTTCCAGAGCGGTAGCCTCGCCAAAACCGCTTGAAGCGCCTAATATTAATGCGTAGTCTTTTTCTTTGTCAGGTTGAACATAAGCCAAAGGTAGCTCCTCCTTTGTTTTATTTACAATGATTTCACGTTTTTACAAAAAATTTGGATTTAAAACGTGATCGGTTTTTAACTTATTCCCGGCCTTGAATCGTCAGGATACCACAAACGTTTTTTTCTGCTCCAATTGCTGCAAAATCTCTTTGCGTTTCGTTTCATAACCCTTTCTTCCCATCAGGGCGTAGGTGGCGATTTTGCCCTGTTCCACGCCTGGTTGATCAAATGCATTTATTTCCAGAAGTCCTCCGGCAAACGCCGTTGCCGCTTCCAGTAAAAAGAAAAACGCACCGATATTTTCGGCGGAAACCCGATCAAAGCGCAGGGTCAAATTGGGACGCTCGTTGTTGGTAAGGGCTAATTCCGTGGCTTTCTTCTCGGCATTCAGCAATTCACCCAATGTTTTATCTTTTAAATAATTGAATTCATCAATCTCCGGGAAATAATTATCCAGAGCTTCGCTATGTTCGAATTGCCCGACCTCCAGGAAGGTAATCACTTTGTCATTCGGGCCCTCCACGTAAAGCTGAACTTGGGAATGCTGGTCGGTGGCGCCGAGCGCTTTAACCGGCGTTTGTCCCGTTTCCACCAATTCACCTTTCACGTTATAGCGTTTGCCCAAACTTTCGGCCCACAGTTGGCGGTACCAATCCGCCAGGTCGCGTAATTTATTGCTGTAAGGCATCATCACGCTGATGTTTTTATTTTTTTTCATGTACAAAAAATGAATGGCGGCGTAAAGGAAGGCCGGATTTTCCATCAAATTATCACGATTGCAAATTTCCGCCATTTCGCGCGCTCCCTTAAGCAAAGCGTCAATGTCAATGCCGGAAATGGCCGCGGAAACCAATCCCACCGGTGATAAAACCGAAAAACGTCCTCCGACATTCGGAGGTATTCGAAAACATTTGATGGGATACTGGCGGGCGATTTCATTTAACAAGCCCTGTACCGGGTCGGTAGTGAAAAGAAGGTTTTTGTAAAAATTTTCTCCCAATCCGTCTTTGAGGTATTTCATAAAGTAGAGCATGGTTGCTGCGGTTTCGGCCGTTGCACCGGATTTGGACACCACATGAAAAAGCGTTTTGGAAGCATCGATGTGCTTCAGCAAATCGTGAATCCAATCCGGGTCCACATTATCGGGAAAAAACATTTTTGGCGTTTTCGAAAGATTGTAATAGGAATCCAAAAGCGAAGTTTGCAAGGCAATAGGGCCTAATGCCGAACCGCCGATGCCGATATGAACGTAATTTTCAAAACGTTTCCGGGCGCCCGTAGCATAAGTTTTAATTTCGGAAATGGTTTCTTCCTGGAAGGGTAATTTGTAAAATCCCAGGGTTTCGTTCTCGGCCTTTTGGCGCAAATCGTCCAATACCTCGCGTCCTTTACCTAACAATGCTTCGATTTCCGCAATAGATAATCCGTGAGCGGTACCGACATTTTCAGTCATCACATTCGAAAAATCCAAAACAACAGACATAATACCCTCGTTTTTATTTTTACCAACTGTCGGAATATAAGACAATAAACAAAAATGCCCAAGTGAAAAATCACCCGGGCATTGTAATTCCAATAATTATTAAGGGTTATCCTTTTAGTTCAACATCCTCGGTTTCGTCTTTCTTGCGATCGATTTCGGTAAACATGAGTTCATGTTTGTTTTTCATTTTGATTTGAATAACACTGCCGTCCGCGAATTTACCTTTAATTAATTCGTCGGCAATCGGATCTTCCACATACCGTTGAATGGCCCGTCGCAGCGGACGTGCACCGTACATGGGGTCAAAACCGTGCTCGGCGATAAATTTTTTAGCGCCTTCCGTAAGCTGAAATTCAATATGGCGTTCATTCAATTTCTTAACCAGATCTTTCAGAGCCAATTCAACAATTTTAAGAGCATCCGGCTGCGAGAACTGCCTGAAGTAGACAATGTCGTCAAGTCGGTTCAAAAATTCCGGATTAAAAGCGCGCTTTAACTCGCCTTCGATCTTGGTTTTGATGCGTTCAAAATTATCATCATTTTCTTCATTGGCAAAACCGAAACGATTGGCGTTTTTTAAATCCTTTACACCAATGTTGGAAGTCATGATGATAATCGTATTCTTAAAATCAACCTTGTGACCCAAGGAATCGGTCAGCATTCCGTCATCCATTACCTGCAGCAGAATGTTGAAAATCTCAGGATGCGCTTTTTCGATTTCATCGAACAGAATCACCGAATACGGATGGCGGCGAACTTGTTCGGTTAAAATACCGCCCTCTTCATAGCCAACATATCCCGGAGGCGAACCGATTAAACGGGAGATGTTGAATTTTTCCATGTATTCGCTCATGTCCACCCGAATCAAGGTGTTCGGGCTTTCAAACAGATACTCGGCCAACTGCTTGGCCAAATAGGTCTTGCCTACACCCGTCGGCCCTAAAAAGAGAAAGGAACCGATAGGCCGGTTGGGATCTTTCAATCCGGCACGGGCTCTGCGAATTGCTTTGGTAATGGTTCGGATGGCAGGATCTTGCCCAACCACACGCTTCTTAAGTTCGTCTTCCATCTTGATTAATTTTTCGGATTCGCTTAAGGCGATGCGATGTGTCGGTATGCCCGTCATCATCGATACAACATCGGCGATGTCATGTTCGGTAACCGTGGCCACCCGGTTGTCTTCGGAACGTTCCCATTCCAATCGTGCACGTTCCAATTTATCGGCCAACGTATGTTCCAAGTCACGTAATTTGGCGGCCCGTTCAAAATCCTGAAGTTTAGCCAAAGATTCTTTTTCCACGCGTATGCGTTCGATCTCTTCTTCCAAATCAAGGATTTCCTTAGGTACCACTAAATTCGCCAAATGAACGCGTGATCCGGCTTCATCCAAAACATCGATGGCCTTATCCGGAAAATATTTATCCGTAATGTAACGTTCACACAATTTAATGATGGCGTTGATTGCTTTTTCGGTGTACACCACATGATGATGCTTTTCGTACCGGTCTTTGACCGAATTCAAAATTTCCAGTGTCTCTTCAGGGCTGGTCGGCTCTACCATCACTTTCTGGAAGCGGCGTTCCAAAGCACCGTCTTTTTCAATGTACATACGGTACTCATCCAACGTCGTCGCTCCGATGCACTGAAGTTCGCCACGGGCCAAAGCGGGCTTGAACATGTTGGAAGCATCCAGCGATCCCGAAGCACCGCCTGCACCTACGATAGTGTGCAATTCGTCGATAAAAAGAATCACATCATCGGCCTTCTCCAGCTCGGTCATAATGGCCTTCATGCGTTCCTCAAACTGACCGCGGTATTTGGTACCCGCTACAATGGAACCCATATCCAGTGCAACGACGCGTTTATTATGGAGAACACGCGGCACCTTTTTTTCAATGATGCGCAAACTCAAACCTTCGGCAATGGCCGTTTTACCAACGCCGGGCTCTCCTATGAGCACCGGATTATTCTTTTTTCGGCGGGCCAAAATTTGCGCCACCCGCTGAATTTCTTTATCCCTGCCGATAATCGGATCAAGCTTACCTTCGATGGCCAATTGGGTTAAGTCACGGCCAAAATGATCCAGGGCCGGGGTTTTGACTTTTTTCGGCGGCTGCTTTGGAAGCGGCGAAGATGGCTTGCCCGAAAGGATGTTTTCCAACTCGGTGTAACAGGCGGTGTAATCAACATTAAAAGTTAAAAGAATCTGAGCCGCCAGGCTGTCTTTTTCTTTTAATATGGAAAGTAATAAATGCTCGGTTCCGACCACATCGTT
>JALWEA010000187.1 GCA_027039465.1 Calditrichia bacterium
GCAGAAGGCCTGCCGGAGAGCGTTGTAACGCCTTTTGTTTTGGCCATCGCTTTGCCTGCGATTTCAGCGGTTTTAAGCTGATTTTTACTCAAAGCCGTCCATTCTTCCTGCTTTGCACTACCGGCTTTTTTGACAGAGGCGGCCAAAACTTCGTCCGTTTCTTTTTTCAAAGTGCCTTTGAAAGCACCCGCTTCGTCGGAATCGCCCGGCGTTACGGGCACAGGCTCGTTGTTTGCGCTTTGAACCTGCGCTTTTTCCACATTGACCGTTCCGTTGGAAGCCGTTTTATCATTTAAAGAAAACGTAACCGTTTGAATCCCCCTGGAACTTGTGCCCGCGGCGTTCTTGCCCGGGCCCGCATTTTCCACCGCAAACTTAACCGTCATTTGCGATCGCGCCTTTTGACCGGTACCTTTTTTGACTTCCTTCGCCGAGAGAACCGTAACCAGCAAACCTTTGTTTGCGGCAGCGGATTTTGCCTCGGCTTTGTTTTTCACCGTACCCGAAACCGCCTGCGCCGTCCGGTTCTCCCCGTCTTGAAAAACGAGCCGCACCTTCCACACTTGTCCTTTTGGGCTGCCCGCAGTTTTGTCGATCATTCGCCAGCCGTTCTTCCCGTTGTATTTAAAAAGTAAAGTTACCTTTCGGGAAGCCGTTTTCATTCCATCTGTCTTGGGCTTTACACCCCGGGTTTCGGGCACTTTAGCTATTTTTTCGTTTTTGTCGGAATCGATCCGTTGCGCGCCCGCAAGTTTAACCTCGACTTTAGCTAAGTCCCCTGCCTTCACGGAAGGTAGGGCGTGACTTTTGGTTAGCGTGCCCAAAATTCGGGCGGAGATCTGCTTTACTTTCCCTGCGGACAGTTTGTTTGTTCCTTCCGAGCCCGCTGCCGCGACATTTTGTGCAGCCTTTTGACCATTCTTTATTTGTGCAGACTTTTCATTTGCCTGCCCGCCGGCGCTATTATTTACCTTTTCAGGGAGTGCTTTAACATGCGGCTCTTTGACAACCGAAGTAGGTTTAGCCTTTTGCGATTCTGCCGTTTTGTGCGTTTTAACGGTTTGCCCGGCCGCTTCCGTTTTTGTCGTTGCTTTGGTTTGAATGGCAATGGGAATTTCGATTTCGCCTTTGGCCGGTTTGGTCTTCAGCGTTTGCCAACTTTCTTTGGAATGCATCATGGTCTTCCAAAGCTGATTAAACGCCGTTCCCGCCGGAATCGACTCCAGCGCGCTTTTGGGCTTATTCCGCACCTTGGTATTTTCCGAATTGGCTTGTATGATTTGTGAAACCGTCCCTGTTTTCATTTTCTCACCGTTCTCATTTTTTTAACATTTTTTGTGTAATAGCCGCCGCACGATCCGAATCCAATGCGGCCAACAGCGTTGAGCGCGCGGCGTTACTCATTTGACTGTAAATCAGGATAATGGCATGATCATCCATTTTGGCCAAAATCTTACCCATTTCCTTGGGTTTAAGTGAAGACAGTGTTCGGGCAATGGCTTTGGCTTCCATTTGCTGGCCGGCAGCTTGATTGTACTTTTGTTTCCAGGAATTCGCTTCTTTGGCCAACGCCTCGTTTTTAGTTTGCAAACTTTTAAGCGCCTTGGTCAAAGAATCCATTTTTTGAGCCTGATGCTTTAAAGAATCCCGGAAAAAATCAATCACGGTTAACAAACTATCGAGCGTATGTTTGACATGGGTCATATTACCGATGCGGATATCGTGCGCCACGACTCGTTTAATCAATTTCTTTTCAACGGTTGCCGATACCTTCTGAGCTTTCGGTTCGGCCGGAGTTTTTGCCGGTGGTTTTACGGCTAATAAAATACCAACAATAATAATAATCGTTAACGGAAAACTAATAAAACTAATAAGAACCCATTTACCCATCTTCACACTCCCCTTTTCCCATGCGCGCTGCTGCTCATACGAATGGCAACTTCATCGATTTTGATATTTTCCTTTCGATTGGCTTCCGCCTTTTTGCGTTTGGTGAATCGTTCCTTTAATTTTTCCACGATTTTGCGTTCCTTCATGGCTTCGCTCAATTTTTGGCGGTTCTTTTCTTCTTCCTCTTCCAAAACCTCGAGTTTTTGCGATTGATTAACGATTTTACCGTTCAAATCTTCTAAATAATCTTTGCGGATTTTAAGTTGCGCCAAATCCACGGTCGTTCGGCTTAGCACTTCATTATTCGTTGATTCCAACGCTTCCTCTTTATGCGCTTCCAATTGGTTCAAACGGGCATTTGTTTTTATTTTCTCAGCCTGCACCTTGCCTAATTCAATGGCCCGCAAATCTTCCAAATGTTTGCGAAACTCCAAAACTTTCTGCAGCGGAAATGCTCCCGATTTCGGTATCATCTTACCCATCTCACAAAATTTGTTTTAATTTTTCCAAGGTTTGTTCAAACGTGGCGCTTTCTTCCACTTCCTGTCGCAAAAAGGCATTGATGGCGTCCATTTTTTCAATCGCTTCGTCAATGCGCGGATTGCTGCCTTTTTTGTAAGCGCCGATATTAATCAAATCTTCCGACTCCCGATAAACGGCCATCAGTTCCAAAATTTTTGTAATCACTTCGCGGTGTTCTTTTGAGATTACCTGATTACGCACACGACTGACGCTGGCTAAAACATCGATGGCCGGATAGTGACCTTTGTTGGCAAAATCACGGGAAAGCACAATGTGCCCGTCCAAAATCGAGCGCGCGGCATCGCTCACCGGCTCATCCATGTCACCGCCTTCCACCAGAACCGTGTACAGCCCGGTAATGCTTCCATTTTCCGAATTACCGGCCCGTTCCAATAAACGCGGCATTAAGGCAAAGACCGAAGGTGTGTAACCTTTGGTGGTGGGCGGTTCGCCGATGGCCAGCCCGATTTCCCGTTGCGCCATGGCCACACGCGTCAGGGAATCCATCATCAACAGCACATCCAGTCCCCGATCACGAAAATATTCGGCAATGGTAGTCGCAATCAATGCGCCTTTAATACGCACGGTCGCCGCCTGATCCGAAGTAGCCACCACAACCACGGAACGTTTCAAACCTTCCGGCCCCAAATCCCGCTCGATAAATTCACGTACTTCGCGTCCGCGTTCTCCGATTAAGGCAATCACATTCACCTGTGCATCGGTGTAACGGGATATCATACCCATGAGCACGCTCTTCCCGACGCCGCTTCCGGCAAAAATACCCACACGTTGTCCCTTGCCAAAAGTAACAAGGCCGTCGATCGCGCGAATCCCTGTTGTCAGCGGAACGTCAATGGGTTTTCGGACTAACGGATTGGGCGGATAATTAAACACGCCGCGAAACTGTTTGGTCAAAACAGGCCCTTTCCCGTCCATGGGATTTCCAAGTCCGTCCAGGACACGGCCCAAAAGTTGATCGCCCACGGGAACGTTTAGCGGCACGGTTAACCGTTTTACGCGACTCCCCGGCGCCACACCGATCGTTTCTCCCAATGGCATCAATAATAGTTTGCCATCTTTAAAACCGACAATTTCCGCTTTAATCAAACGGTTGTCCGGCGTGTAAATTTCGCACACATCGCCCACACTGCCCGAGCGTCCGGTCGCTTCGATAACCACCCCGGTCATTTGACGTACTTTTCCGTCAACCGAATAAGGGTTCAAATAAGGAACCCTGCGAATGTATTCCTGAAACCGCTCTTCCAGAGTCTGCATTAAAGGGATTCTCCCTGCTTCAACTTATTGCCCAATTCTTCTATTTGTGTTTTTAAACGACCGTCTAGATAAAAATCATCGGACGAAACAAAAGCCTCGCCTTTGTGTAAATGCTTCCCTTCCAAAACCGTCAATTCCATCTCACGCGGCAAATCCAATTCCTGGCGTATATCCGTACTCTTCAAAAAAGGCAAATGGGAAGGATTCACTTCGACCGTTACCTTCTTTTCCTGAAAAACCTCACGCAACATGCTGCGCAAACGCTTTAATAAAATTTGATCATGATCTTCGCGCAACGAAAGCTCCGTTTCCAATACTTCCATGGCCATGGTTTTGGCCAATTCCAATAGCGGCATTTCAATGCGTTCCAGCGACTCGCGGTATTCTTTTTCCATGCGTGCCATTTCCTGCCGCGCTTGTTCAATCCGTTTGTTGGCCTCGTTTAGCGTATTTTCCTTACCTTCTTCGTATCCGGCTTTAAACGACTCTTCCCTGGCGCGTTGCAGTTCCAATTCCAAAATTTTAATACGATCTTTCAGAATCTTAACCTTTTGCGCTTCCACCAACGCTTCACGGGTCATATTTTCCGGATTCGGCTCCTGCTCGCCGGATGAATCATCC
>JALWEA010000188.1 GCA_027039465.1 Calditrichia bacterium
GCCGATCCTAATTTGCAGGCCATTCCTTTTACGGCCGGCGAAGATACGGTTTACTGGATTTCCGAAGAACCGGCTTTTGTGGTAACGCAGGGCTGGGAAGACACGGACAATATGCGTGTTTTGCAATTGACCGATCCCGACGGTGATATGGTCTATTCCGGTACGCTGGAACTGAAAGAACCGACCTGGAATGCTTTTGTTTATCGTTACGCTTTTATCAGCAAGAGTGACGGTGGCACGTGGCAGTTGGAACCGGCCGGTTTTGGTAATTTTAACTATCGTGTTCGTTTTGTCGGTCAGGATGCCGCGCGCAGCTTCCCGTACAAAGATTGGAACATGCCGCTTGACACCTGGACCAATGCGGAAGTTAAAACGGATCAGGAAACGGATCCTTACACCTCTCTGACGGCTTTGGAGCCGGAAGTGAAAACGCTGCCGAAGAAATTCGAGCTGAAGCAAAACTATCCGAACCCGTTTAACCCGACAACTACGATTAGCTTTGCTCTGCCGACGGCTTCACATGTTACGTTGACGGTTTATAACCTGCTCGGGCAAAAAGTACGCACTTTGATCAACAACGAACTGGCCAGCGCCGGAACCCATTTCCAGAAATGGGATGGCAAAGACGATTTCGGTCACAGTGTTGCTTCGGGTATTTATTTCTACAAAATCAAAGCCGATCATTTCTCAGCCATTCGTAAGATGGTTCTGATGAAATAGTTTCGGATTTTTTTACCGGTCGCTCTCTAAAAGGGGGTGACCGGTTTTTTATTATCTTTTGGTTTGTCCGCTTCTTTAAAGTGGAATAATAAAAATGGTTTGCTCTAAAAAGCCCTTAAAGGGTTAAAATATAGAGTTATTGAAAATTTATTCCCGACGAAAGTGTTGGATTAACGGATTGCTTTTTATTTTAACAAAGTAATCATTTTACATTCTGAGGGGCTTAGCCCTTTGTTAAAACGGATTTAACATTTCTCTTGCCACCGTTTCACTTTTGATCAAACGGGAGAATGTATGGCCCTAATTGATTACGCAATTGTTTTATTGTACCTGCTCGGCATGGTTTTGGTGGGACTCTATTTCCAGAAGAAAGCCTCCAGCGGTATCGATTCCTATTTTTTAGCCGAACGCGGTTTGCCCTGGTGGGCTTTGGGCGCTTCGGGCATGGCCTCGAATTTGGACGTCAGCGGCACGATGATCAACACGGCTTTCGTCTTCGCACTTGGCGCCAGCGGTTTTTTTATTGAAATTCGCGGCGGCGTTACTTTAATCATGGCCTTCCTGATGATCTTTCAGGGTAAATGGAATCGCCGTGCTTTGGTGATGACCCTGGCGGAATGGATGAGCTTCCGCTTTGGCAAAGACAAGCAAGGAGATGTGGCGCGTTTGGTGGCGGCCGTTTCGGTAATAATTGTAACCATTGCCATGATTACCTATTTTGCCATTGGCGCCGGAAAGTTCGTGGGAGAATTTTTAGGCATTCCGCCATTGTTCGGTTTGTCGTCGGAATTTTGGGCGGCCGCTATTATGATCGGATTGGCTTTAATTTATACCGTAGCCAGCGGTTTGTACGGTGTGGTCTGGACGGATGTTTTTCAAGGCACGTTGATCTTTTTTACCATTATGTACATTGTCATTTTGGCCTTTACCAAGTTTCATTTACCGGAAGTTTTTAATGTTTCGGTACCGTTGAAAAACGGCGGCTTTATGCCGCTGGCAACAACCAAAGAAGCCTGGACGAGCGTGATTCCTCATTGGAAATTAAACTTACCGGCCAATTCGGCTTATTCCATTTATAATTTGTTTGGCATTGTTATTTTATTTTACTTAATCAAGGTCACGCTCGAAGGAAGCGGCGGCACCAGTCAATACATGATTCAACGTTACTTTGCGGCCAAAAGCGATCGGGAAGCGGGTTTACTCTCTTTGTTCTGGACATTTTTACTCTCTTTCCGTTGGCCCTTTATCGCCGCCATTGCCATGATGGGCGTGGTTTTCGGAGCGCATCAGGGTGTCATTCAAGATCCTGAACGCGTTTTACCGGTGGTCATAAACGAATTGGTGCCGATCGGCGTCAAGGGCTTGATTGTGGCCGGATTAATGGCTGCGGCTATGTCCACGTTCGATTCAACGGTAAATGCCGGAGCGGCATATTGGGTGAAGGATATTTATCAGGCTTACATCAATCCCAAAGCGTCACAAAAACTTCTGTTGCGGCACAGCCGTTGGGCTTCCATCGCCATTGTGGTTTTGGGTTTGGGATTCATGCTTTTGATTCGCAATATTAATGAGATTTGGGGTTGGATTACTTCCAGCCTTGGCGCAGGCATGTTAATACCAACCATGGCACGCTGGTATTGGTGGCGCATGAACGGTTACGGTTTTGCCACCGGAACTATTTTGGGCATGGTGGTTGCTATTTTGCAAAAAATCTTTTTACCTGGTATTCCGGAATATTATTCATTTATCATTGCCACCACCGCTTCGTTAATCGGCTTAATTGCCGGTACGTATTTGGCTCCTCCGACGGAAGAAAACGTTTTGTTTGAATTTTACAAACGCACGCGTCCGTTCGGGTTTTGGAAACCGGTGCGCAAGAAAATGGATCCGAATGTTTTGGCACAAATGGATAAAGAAAATCGCCGGGATATTATTTCAACTTTTTTTGCCGTACCGTGGCAGGTTATTTTATTCCTTACGGGTATGGCAATTGTGATAAAACGCTGGGATGAATTTATGTGGCTGTTCGGTTTATTGGTAATATTGTCAACGGCTTTGTATTTCAATTGGTTCAGGCATTTATCCAGCGAAGTAAAAGTAGATTAAGATTGTTTTCCTTATTACGAAAAAACATATTTAGACTATTGATTTTCGTCAAATGGAAATTTTTGTGTTTCACCCCCCTTCCCTCTCCCTGCGGCCGTCCCGATGCTCGGGATTTTCAACACGGAGGGGGAGTCAGAGGGGGTGGGTCAAAAAAAGGCATTTTTTACTACAATTTTCGGAGTTAAGGACATAATCATAAAAATAAATTTTTAAATCAAAAGGAAGTGTGAAAAACATTGAGTTTTCCACAATTATCAGGAAAAACAAAAAATTACGCTAATACAAAACGAATGAAACGATTTTGGGTAACAACCATACACCTATTTGTTGTAAGTATTTTATTAACAACGGGTTGCTTCCACAATAAAGAAAAAATTATTGTTTGGACATCCATGCGCCCTGCCGAAAGGGCGGTGTTGGACACACTTTTACAACAGTTTTCCACAAGTTATCCACAATACCGTTTCTCCGAGTTGTTTTACGCACCGGAAGAGGCGCGAACGAACTTTATTATCAGTTCTCTTGCGGGAAAAGGTCCCGCTTTGATCCACGGCGCCAGCGATAATATCGGGCCGTTTGTGGAGCTTGGTGTCATTCGTCCCATGGAAGATTTGTTTTCCAAACAATACCTTGAAGGCTTTATTAAAAAGCCGATTCCGGCAACCACCTATTTCAGAGGACATTTGTACCAAATTGCGGATCGGGTTGGGAATCACTTGTGTTTGGTGTACAATAAAAATCTAGTTAAAAAACCGCCGCAAACCATGTCGGAACTGATTGCCATGGGCAAGAAGTTGACGGTTGATGAAAACGGAGACGGCAGGCCCGATCGGTATGCCATTGCCTGGAATTATACGGAACCGTTTTTTTTCATTCCTTTTATTACCGGTTACGGAGGCTGGATTTTTGACAAGGAAGGGCATCCCACCTTGAATTCCAAGGCCACGCTTAAAGCGGCACAATTGATTTACGATCTGGTTAATAAGTACAAAATCATGCCCAAAGAATGCGATTACGAAATCGCCAATGCCTTGTTTAAAGACGGGCTCTCGGCCATGATCATTAACGGGCCGTGGTCGTGGGGCACGTACCTTAAGAATAAGATACCCATCGGTATAGCGCGTATCCCGAAAATCGATGAAACCGGTTTGTGGCCCGCACCATTGGTTTCGCCCATGGGATACTCCATAAATGCCAATTTAAAAGGGGAAAAATTAAAAATCGCGGTTGAGCTTGTAAAATACTTGACAAGCAAAGAATCGGAATTGAAATTTACGCGCATCGGAGGATCTATTCCTTCTTTGAAAAGCGCTTTTCACGATAGCCTGGTGCAAAATAATCCGATTATTCGGGCGTCGTTGGATCAGTTGATGGTCGGGCGTCCCATGCCTGTGGTCACGGAAATGCGCTGGATTTTTGATGCCATGCGCCCGGCTTATCAGGGAATTTTTACGGGGCAAGTGACACCCGGGCAGGCGGTTGAACAAATGCAAAAGTTGGCGGAAAAACTAATCAGGGAGAACCGTGAATAGCATTCTTTTTAGCCATAAAAATCGATTGGTTTACCTTTATGTAATGCCGGCCATGCTGGTCATGGCATTAATTGTATTGTGGCCGTTTGTTTACAATGTGGTCATTTCGTTTTCGGACATGAACCTGACTCATTTTAAGGACTGGAAAATCATCGGTCTGCGCAACTACGCAGACGTTCTGACCGACGGTATGTTTTGGTACTTTCTGTTTAAAACCATTCTCTGGACGGTGCTCAATTTGATTTTTCATGTGGGCATCGGCGTTTTTTTGGCATTAATTATTAATGAAGATATTAAAGCGAAGTCCGTTTTCAGAACATTGCTGATTCTGCCCTGGGCCGTGCCGCAATACATTACCGCCTTAACCTGGCGGGGAATGTTTAACAGCGAATACGGTGCGGTGAATTTACTGTTAGGTCATATTTTCGGCTTGCAAATTCCCTGGCTCTCCACCGAATGGGGCGCCTTTGCCGCTTGTCTGATTACTAATATTTGGTTGGGCTTTCCGTTTATGATGATCATTGCTTTGGGAGGTTTGCAGAGCATTCCGCGCAGTTTGTACGAAGCGGCCGAAATGGATGGCGCCTCGCGCTGGCAGCAATTTAAAAACATTACGGTACCGCTCTTAAAACCGGTAATGATTCCGGCAATTACCTTGGGTGTTATTTGGACGTTTAACAATTTTAACGTGGTCTGGCTGGTCAGTAATGGCGGCGAACCTTCGGACAAAACGCATATTTTGGTTTCATGGGTTTACAAAGCGGGATTTACCTATTTCCGAATGGGGTATGCCGCGGCTTTTTCCATGATCATTTTTGCCATATTGCTGGTTTTCGGCTGGAAATTTATTCAGCGAACCAAGGCGACCGAGAATGTGTATTCTTAAAAAACAAAATTCAAAATAAATGCGGAAAGGAAGCCAATGGCTTCGGGTGCTCATAAACTTACTTTGGTAGAAAAGATAATTTCTTACGTGGTATTAACGGCTTTTTCGCTTTTTGCCATTTATCCGATTTTAGTCGTCTTTTCCATTTCTCTGCGGCCCGGCGATCGTTTGCTCAGCCGATCGCTGGCCATTATTCCGGCAAACGCAACTTTTCAAAGCTATGTGGACTTGTTTGTTCAACAACCGTTCTTACGCTGGATGTTTAACAGCCTCGTGGTCTCAATTTCGGTGACCATTTTTGCCGTAAGTTTGGCAGCCACGGCCGGGTATGCTTTTTCCCGCTTTAAATTTAAAGGACGCGATACTTCCATGGTGGCCTTAATTACCACGCAAATGTTTCCGGTTACCATGCTGTTGTTGCCTTTGTTCATTATTATGATCGGTCTGGGCTTTTACGATAGCTACTGGGGATTAATCATCGCTTATTCGGCAACCGCTCTGCCCTTTACCGTTTGGCAAATGAAAGGCTATTACGATACCATTCCCTACAGTTTGGAAGAAGCGGCCACCATTGACGGGGCGAGTCAGTTTAAAACGTTCTACAAAATCATTTTACCCTTGGCATTACCGGCCCTGGCCATTACCTCGCTGTTTTCTTTTATGACGGCCTGGTCGGAATACCTGGTTGCCGCCGTGCTTATTCAGGATAAGGACTTCTTTACTCTGCCGTTGGGCTTAAAAATGTTTTCCTCGAATATGGAAGTGGCCTGGGGACTGTATGCGGCGGGAGCCATAGTCGTCAGCATTCCGGTGGTCATTTTGTTTTTGAGTTTAAGTCGCTGGTTGATTTCAGGATTAACTTTGGGAAGCGTGAAGGCATGAGCAGTAGGAATTTTAAAATCGGTGGGCTGATTTTAACACTTTGGCTATTTGTTTTAATGTCGTGCTCAGAAAAGCCGCAAACTTTTGGCAAATTGCTCAAGGAAGTACAAAACAAGTCATCGACCCAAGCCGAAGCTCTTTTGCAGGATTTTTGTCAGCGGCACGATTTTCCGTTTGTGCAAGATTCCACGGCTTATTTTCTGTTTGAAGATACGACAAAGAGCCCGGTTTATTTGGCCGGTGATTTTACGCAATGGCGACCGGATTCCATTGCACTTCGAAGAATAGGTCAAACAACGTTTTATTTTAGCCGACGTGTGTTCCCTTTGAAAGCCCGTTTGGAGTATAAGTTTGTGGTCGGGGGGAAATGGCTGCTCGATCCCTTGAATCCGCTTAAAGAACAAGGGGGATACGGTGAAAATTCCGTACTGATGATGCCCGAATATGTGTTTCCCAAAGAAACGTTGCTCAATATTAAATTCCGCATTAGTCGGTTGGACACGTTTGAATTCAAAAGCAAATATTTGAAAAATAAACGGCGGGTTATTCTTTACCGCCATCCTAAGGCCGGAGCCGCCGCGCCGTTGCTTGTATTCAACGATGGCAGCGATTACCTGCGCTTTGCCAAAGCGCGCATTATCTTGGACAATTTGATCGGCAACAAAACCATTCGACCGCTGAACGCGCTGTTTGTGGACCCGGTGCGCCGGAATAAGGAATATTGGTTGAATGACACCTACTTAAAAATGTTGTTCGGAGAATTGCTACCGTTTGCGTACAAAAAGTTTGCCTTGCGCCCTAAAACGCTTGGATTCGGAGGCGCTTCCCTAGGCGGAGAAATTGCACTGTATGCTTTAAAAAATTACGGCACGCGACTGGATTTTGTCTTTTCGCAATCCGGCGCATTGCAGATCGATCATGAGAAATTGTTGGATGTTTTGCAAAATATTCCGCAAATCACGTCAAAACTTTATGTGAGCTATGGCCGTTACGAAGGTAAAAGCACGGGCCAGGGCCATGCACGATTAAAATCCATTTTAAACCATAAAAACGTCACATATCAAATGCAATTATTCCCGGAAGGGCATAATTGGGGCAACTGGCGCGGACATCTTAAAGAAGCATTAATATTTTTTAGGGGGCATAATGATGAATGAGAAACGATTGACCGAACGCCTGAAAGCTTTGGGGTTTACAACCTACGAAGCCAAAACATACATTACTTTGCTTAAAAACAATCCCAGCACCCGCTACGAACTAAGTAAAAATTCGGGGGTGCCGCGTTCGGCTATTTACGATGTGATCCGGAAGTTGGAAGCATTAGGCGCTGCAACGGCGCTTTATACGAATCCGCAAAAATACGTTCCTCTGCCTCCGGAGCAGTTGATTTCGCTTTTGGAACGCCAATTCAAGGAACGGTTGGAAGAGGCGCGAAAAGCATTGAGTCATTTTGATACGGAGATAGAGCCGGGACATTTGTGGAATATTGTCGGTTATAAAAACATGCTGCACAAAGCCCGGGAAATGATCGGCAAGGCCAAAGAGACTATTTTTATTTCGGCCTGGGAACGGGAATGCCTGCGGCTGAAACAAGATTTGCAGGCGGCACAGGAACGCGGGGTGCGTATTATTGCTTTTTCTTTTACACCCATTTCGCTGAAATCCAAAGAGGCTTACAGTTACAATATCCCGGAAAGTGAATTGTTAAATGTTTGGGAGCGTAAGATTATATTGGTGATTGACCATGCGGAGTTGCTGATGGGCGAAGCGGATGACAAATACACCAAAAAAACGGCCTGGACGGATAACAAAGCGATTGTGGATATTGCCACCAATCATATCATTCTGGATATTACTTTGTACGGCATTCGCATGCAGGAGGATGTTAGCGAATCGGTAATTGCCATGCAAAAAGAGGGCTTTGAGAATCTGGATCGATTGATCGAAAAATACAAACACAAAGAAGTGCAGCCCATATTTTAATCTTGGGATCGAATATAATTTATGCTTATTGAATATTCATTGATTTTTAATGAAATGCTGCGGCATGTGCCGGAATTGGGCGTTGAGCGAACTTTTATGAATTTGGGCGCCGAATCCGGCCCTCAAAATCCCGATTGGGTTCGCGGCCTTACCCTTTACGAAATTTATGTGCGTGCCTTTTCCGGGCAGGGTACATTTAACGGCGTGACCGAACGCTTGCCGGAACTCAAACGGTTGGGGGTTGATGCTATTTGGCTCATGCCGATTTATCCCATCGGTAAAGACCATCGCAAGGGCACACTCGGCTCTCCTTATGCCATTCGGGATTATTTTAATGTGAATCCGGAATACGGCAGCAAGCAGGATTTTAAACGATTGGTGGAACAGGCACATGCTTTAAATATGCGCGTGCTGATCGACATGGTGCCCAATCATGTGGCGCCGGATTTTGTGGGATTGCAATCGCAGCCTCATTTAATAAAGCGGGACGCACAGGGGCAACCGCTAAGGAAGGTGCAGGATTGGACGGACATTGCCGATCTTGATTACGGCAAAAAAGAAACACGAGAATTCATGGCTAAGGTCATGAAGTTTTGGATCGAAGCCTTTGATGTGGACGGCTACCGTTGCGATGTGGCCGGTTTGGTTCCGTTGGATTTTTGGCAATGGGTCATTCCGCAATTACGTAAAATAAAACCCGATTTTTATTTGCTGGCGGAATGGGAGAGCCCGCGACTGCATCGGGTCGGGTTTAACAGCACTTACGATTGGTCAACATTGCGTTTATTGCGCAACGTTTTAAACGGGGAAGTCGGCGCCGAATTATTGGCGGATTGGATTCTAACAAAAACGGCTATTTATCCGCAAAACAGTTTACCGTTACGCTTTCTGGAAAATCATGATTTACCGCGTTCCCGCCGCACCTTTCAGGATGAACGTTTATTTGCGGCTTTAACATTTATTTTCAGCCTGCATGGCATTCCGCTTATTTACAACGGGCAGGAAATCGGGGCGGAAAAAACGCCGTCGTTATTCGAGAAGGATACCATTCGGAACGAAGAAAATGATGAGCGAATTGCGACAACGATCAAACAACTCATTAAATTGCGTAAAGATGTCAATTCTTTGTCATTGGCTCAATACTCATTCAATAGAGATACGTTGGCAGAAGGTCTTTTAATGTTTACAAAAGAAGATATCGGTGTGGCTATCAATTTAACGGCGCAAACCAAGCAAGTGGATTTAAATTGGGCGGGCAATGTTGAAAAAGTGCTGTTTAATTCTCAACGCAATAAAATTACAAAGGCTTCCGAGACCTTGAACGCCTATCAGGGACTTATTTTTAAAATTGGACGCGCGGAATAGCTAATTGGAATACTTGGCTAAAAGGTTACAAACGATGGACACTTAGCTATGAATATTCTTCATGCCATCGGAAAATATTTCGTATTAAACATTAACTGAAATCTTCAAAAATTTGTTTTTTGGATAAAATACGGGGTAATAGAAGGATGGCATAATTCTTGAAGAAATTAAGATGTATATTTTTCTTAAAAATAAGGTCTAAGGTAATTTAAATAAAAAGATGAGGAAAGCATGAAAAATAAAATAATCTTTTTGCCAATAATATTAATCCTTTTGAGTGCGTCGCTTTGGGCACAGGTCGTTACCACCGATCCGGAATATGCAACGGAAAAAGATTCGATTGTTATCTATTTCCATGCCGATCAAGGTGATCAGGGATTGATGAATTACTCAGGCGATGACGTGTACGCTCACACCGGCGTGATTACCGAATACAGTAACGGGCCTTCGGATTGGAAGTACGTTAAAGCCGCTTGGAATGAAAATATCCCGGAAACGCACATGATCAAGATCGGTGAGAATTTATGGAAATTAGCCATCGGCCATCCGCATCAATATTATGGGGTTCCCCAAAACGAAAAGATATTAAAGTTAGCTTTTGTGTTTAGAAACTCGGACGGTTCGGTGACTGGACGCGATGTCGGCGGGGGCGATATTTTTTATGAACTGTACGAACCGGGCATTAATTTGGTAATTCTGCAGCCGCAAATCAAAGAACCTTACGGCGATCCGGATCGTTCTCCCATATTTTTATATCCTGGTGATTCTCTGCAAATTGTTCTGACGGCCGCGGCTATTGGTACCCAGGTCGATCATTTTGAATTGCGCGTCAATGGTACTTTGTTGAAAGAATCTTCGGATACCTTGCGTTACACCTTTTATGCCGATAGCCCTGGTAAAAAAAGCGTTTATGCATCAGTAACCGACACAAGCGGCGCCACAAGCGATAAACAATTTACGCTGATGGTAAATCCCCCGATTGTTGACGAAGACAGACCGGAGGGAATAATAGAAGGTATTAATTATGACCCTGACGATTGGTCGAAAGCCACGCTATGTCTATTCGCGCCTTATAAAAAATTCGTTTACATCATAGGCGATTTTAACAATTGGAAAGTAGAACCTAACTATTTAATGCACCGCGATTCCGTTGATGCCGATAGTGTTTATTTTTGGTTGGAACTGGATAATCTCCAATGGCGCGTTGAATACGCTTACCAATATTTTGTGGATGGAGAGATCCGCATTGCTGATCCGTACACGGAAAAAATTCTTGATCCGTGGAACGATAAATACATCTCACCTAAAACCTATCCCAAATTGAAACCTTATCCTGACGGGAAAACCGATTTTCCCGTATCGATACTGCAACCTTCGCAACCGAGATACGAATGGCACGATCAAAACTACCAACGTCCGCCGAAAGATCAGCTTTTGATTTACGAATTGCTGGTGCGGGATTTTGTCGCCAACCATGATTACAAAACCATCATCGATTCATTGGATTACCTGCAAAATTTGGGCATTAATGCCATTGAGCTGATGCCGGTAACCGAGTTTGAAGGCAATGAAAGCTGGGGCTACAACCCGGATTTCTTTTTTGCACCCGATAAGTATTACGGGCCGAAACATGATTTGCAGGCCTTGGTTGATAAGTGCCATGAGCGTGGTATGGCCGTTATTTTGGATATGGTGCTAAATCATGCCACTTCGCAATGCCCGTTGGTTCGTTTGTACAATGAAGGCGATTACGGGCCGCCGACGGCACAGAATCCGTGGTTCAATACAAAGTCGCCCAATCCAGCTTACAGTTGGTTTAATGATTTCAACCATGAAAGCCCGGCCACGCAAAAATTTGTTGATCGCGTGAATCGATTTTGGATTAAGGAATATCATGTGGACGGTTATCGGTTCGATTTCACCAAAGGTTTCACAAATACACCAGGTGACGGCTGGAATTATGACGCTTCGCGCATCCGTATTTTGGAACGCATGGCGAATAAAATCTGGCAAACCGATCCCGAGGCTTATGTGATTTTGGAGCATTTTACGGACAATAGCGAAGAGACGGTTTTGGCCAATTACGGCATGATGATTTGGGGTAATTTAAACGGCCCTTACAGCGAAGCAACCATGGGTTATAATTCAAGCGGAAAATCCGATTTTAGTTGGGGTTATTTTAAAAATCGCGGTTGGAGTAAGTCTGGTTTGGTGACCTACATGGAAAGCCACGATGAAGAACGCATTATGTACAAAAATTTAAAATGGGGCAATGCCAGCGGCAGTTACAACATAAAGGATTTGCCCACAGCTTTGGAGCGCGTTAAGATGGCCGGCGCTTTCTTTTTCCTGATTCCAGGGCCTAAAATGATTTGGCAGTTTGGCGAATTGGGTTACGATTATTCCATCGATTACAATGGCCGGGTGGGCAATAAACCCATTCGTTGGGACTATTTCCAGGATCCGAAACGACGCAAGCTTTACAAAACGTTTGCAGCCTTAATGAAATTGCGCAAAATGTATGATGTGTTTAATAAGCCGTATGTAACCGTGAATATGTCTGTTGCCGGAGCCATGAAGCGGATCAACCTCTTATTTGCAACAATGAATGTTTCGGTAGTCGGGAATTTTAATGTGAGAGAAGGCAGCATTCAACCGTTATTTACCCACAGCGGCTGGTGGTACGATTTCTTCAGCGGTGATTCCGTTTACATCAACCAAACCGATACGACCATCACCTTGCAGGCCGGAGAATTTCATATTTTTACGGATCGCAATACATTTAAGCCCGAGTCCGGTCTAATTTTAACCGGCGTTCCTACACGACTTGCAAATGCGCCCAAGAATTTTGAATTGAAACAGAATTACCCGAATCCGTTCAATCCTTCGACAACCATTGAATTTTCTTTGCCTAAAGCATCGGATGTTCGGCTTGAAATTTTTGATCTTACAGGCCGGGTACTGATTCGTTTGGAAAAAGGTAGTTTAAAGGCTGGAACTTACAAGGTTCAATGGAACGGGATGAATGCGAAAGGACAACCTGTTGCCAGCGGAATGTATTTTTACCGTTTACAGGCAGGGGGCAAAACGCTGATGAAGAAAATGATATTATTGCGGTAAAGTAGATTTGAAAATTAGATAATAAAAAAGGCTGCTTTATAGCAGCCTTTTTTTGTAAGTGCAATGATGAATTATTTCATCAAGATCATCTTATGAACCTGGCGGAAGTTCTTGGCGCGTAATTCATAGAAGTACAAGCCGGAAGCAACTTTCCGTCCGGATTCATTGCGTGCATCCCAAACCACTTTGTAAGAACCCGGAGCCATATCTTTGTTGATCAACGTCCGGACTCTCTGGCCGAGTGCATTGTAAATATACAATTTCACATCACTCTTGACCGGAAGTTTAAAAGCAATGGTCGTTGTCGGGTTAAACGGGTTCGGATAGTTCTGAGACAATTCGAACTTATTCGGGGTTTGCCCGTTTTCACCGATTCCAACTTCAAAATCAAAGATAATGCGGAATGTATCGCTGATGCTGTAAGCACCGGCTTTATCAACCGCTTTGACGAACCAGTAGAAAAATCCGCTGGAATCCGGAGGCAACAAGCTCTGGCACGTATCACTGCTTACAAAGGTCGTATCAAACATGAAGCTTTTGTCTTTGTCCAAAACAGTCAAAACGTAATTTACCGTATCCGCAGGATCGGGATCCGTAGCCGTTGTCCAACAGAAAGTAACCTTGGAAGTATCCGTCGGGAAATCGGCCTTTGTAAATACCGTACTGTCCGCAGGAGATATCAGGTGGAAAGCTGACGGAGGATTATCCGGCGGGAAGTTAACGGCACCTGGCGTACCACCCATTTCCAAACTGGGAGCCCAGTTTTCGGGAAGTGTGTTATCCAGATCCGGACTCTTGAGTGACAGAGAAGGACCGTCGCCATCCGGCGATTCCGGCCATGGGGCTCTATCATCATAAGTAACGGAATCAAGGGTCATGCCTTCGTTATTCTTAAAAACAACGGTTTCGCCTTTGTTGCTTAATGCGCCGGAAAATTGATACGGCGTGCTAAAACCGTAATATTTATGGAAAGCGGCGGTATCAATGGTGATAACCGCAAATTCACC
>JALWEA010000189.1 GCA_027039465.1 Calditrichia bacterium
ATCTGACTGATAGCAATCAGTCAGATGACCACAAAACAGCGCCGAAGATGATTGATCATAATTCCAGCCGAAAACAAATGGTAGTTACTGCTTACATTATCCGCAGCTTAACCGCATTTCTTATGCAAATAATTTTATACGAATATTTAAAAAATCAGAATAATTCCCGACCCATTAAATAGAAAATAAAAAAAGTTAAAAAAATTGAAAAAAATATTTAAAAAACTTTTAAACCCAACGACTCATATAACAGGTCAATAAAAAACGGAAAATGAATTTCCGGGACGAAGGTCAAATTTAAACTAAGGAGGTTTAACCATGAGTGCTGACATCACCCGCATTGCTGCCAACATACCAGCCATGCAGAACATCAACATTCTGACCAAAATCAGCGATCAAATCGCTACACATCAATTACGGCTGGCTACCGGTAAGCGGATTAATTCGCCTGCTGAAGATCCCGCCGGTTACATGTTGGCTCGCGGTTTGGAATCCCGTAAACGCGGGTTGCAAGTAGCGTTGGATAACGTATCCAATGCCCAGAACATTTTGGATGTGGCCGAAGGCGCCTATTCCAATGTAATGGACATCTTGCAAACATTGAAGGAAAAAGCCACCCAGGCTGCCGACGGTAGCTTGAACTCTACCCAACGTTCGGCCATCGACGGTCAGGCTGATGCATTGATCAGCGAAATTGATGATCTTGTTGACAACACCAAGTTCAACGGAACGAAGTTGATTGACGGCAATTATTCCACCTATTTCCAAACCGGTGAAAGTGGTTCGGAACAGTTACAAGTTTCATTAGGTGCTGCCGATAGCGCCAGTTTAGGTATTAATGATATCGATCTGTCAACTGCTAACGGTGCCAGTACGGCTATTAGTACCATCAGCAGCGCTATTGATACTCTTTCCGATCACATGAAAGATTTGGGTGAGTACAAGATCCGCTTACAGTCCAAAGAATCCAATCTGTCGAACGCAATTACCAATACCGAATCGGTACGGAGCACATTGGAGGACGCTGACTTTGCCAAAGAGCAGATGGAAGTGATGAAGCTGCAAATTCTGCAACAAACATCGCTTTCATCGTTAACCCAGGCCAATGCGGCGCCGCAATTAGTTCTGTCAATGTTCCGTTAATCGGCGAGAATCTGACGAACGCAGGTGGAGAGTTTCGGGCTCTCCACCTTTAACTATTTAAACAAGGGAGATTAGAACCATGCTGAACTATCAACTGCAAGCAAGAAAAAGAACACCGCAAAATCCTTATTTGTTTCAGAAAATTATGTCTGCCAGTCCGGAAGAATTAATAGCCTATATTTATGACTATGGTGTTACAGCATGTGCTCAAAAAGATCCCATTAAGGCTCGTACCGCTGTTAATAATTTGATTCAAGCTTTGAATTTTGATTATAAAGAAATCGCCGATACATTTTTAGATGTGTATCGCTACCTTGGGCATTTAATTAATCAAAAACGTTTTGATGAGGCCAAAAATATCTTAAGTGATTTAAGAAATACCTGGGCTAAAGCGTTTAACTTGCCCTAACAGGAGGTCTGAGTCATGAATTTCGGATCTATCGGAGGCACTAATTCGATTCAATATTTGGTCGATCAATACATGGCCATTGAATCGCGCCCCAAAAACAAATTAGTTCAGCAACAGAGAGCTTTGGAAAAAAAGAAAGATGTTTTTAGTGAACTGGATTCCAAGCTTTCCGCTTTGCAGTCCAAAATGGAATATTTTACGGACGCGGTATCTCTGCCGTTTCAAGCCAAAACCGCGCAATCCAGTGATGATGATAAAGTCTCCGTGCGCGTTCAGAATTCCGCGACCAAAGGGAACCACACCTTAACCGTTCAACATTTAGCCCATTCGGATACACGCGTTTCCAATCAGTTCTCCGACTCGGGAACCGATTTTAGCAGTTTTACTTCGGATCAAACCTTCACTATTCAAGTGGGGCATCCTACCGATTCCGATCCGAATAATCGGGTTGATATCTCCGTAACGGTTTCTGCGGATACTTTTAGTAAAACCAATGACGAAGTTTTGCAAGATATTGCAGATGCCATAAACGATGCCATGGCCTCCGCGGCTGCCGATGGAACCATTACCAGTGATGAAATGGCGCAGGCTTCAATCATTACCGAGCAAAGCGGTGTTTCGCGTCTGGTGCTCACCAGCGGACAAACCGGTTACACCAATCGGTTAAGTTTCGGCAGCAGTACCCTGTTGGATACGCTCAATATCAATAATAACGCCCAAACTTCTGGAACGACCGGCGGTTACGTATACGACGTCGGGACATCCGCTACGGATAGCGCTTTAAATTCCGCTTTTGTTCTCGATGGAATGACCATGTACCGCGATTCCAATACTATCGATGATGCTTACGATGGAATTACTTTTCAATTGAAAGATACTTTTTCCCAGGAAGTAACCGTCAGCGTTGATACGGATACCGAATCGATTAAAAAAGACATTCAGGATTTCATTGATAAATATAATGATGTAATCGACTATCTTACCAAAAACGCCCGTATTAATTCGGACACCTACGAAAAAGGCCCGTTACAGGACGACACAATTTATGCTTCGATGATTTCTGATCTGCGTGGGATGGTATCCGAAAGCGTTGATACAGCCGCTTCCGATAGCTACAAGTTGCTCTACAGTATCGGCATCGAGGCGGATCAAAGCGGAAAATTATCCATCAAAGATGAAAGTAAGTTAACCGATGCATTGGAAGCAAATCCGGCTTATGTTTCCGATTTGTTTGTTTCCGATGATGGTATTGCCAATAAATTGGATGATTATATCGATCGTTTTGTAAAAGTCGGCGGCAGCATCGATAGTAGCAAAGAGTTACTGGATGAACAAATTAAGAATTTGGACGATCGTATTAGCTATATGAATGAACTGTTGGATAAAAAAGAAAAACAGTATTTCGAAGAATTTACTAAGATGCAAAAAACCATGTACACCTTACAAAATCAACAGGCATTTTTCAGCCAGTTTTTAAACATGGGTGGAAATTCCTGATAAGAAAAGAGGCATGTCATGGACGATTTAAGAATTAACGAATTTATGGAAGTCAGCAAAATGACGGCCTTGGAACAGGCCAAAGTTGTTGATTCCCATGATGAAAAAGCCAAGTATGAGCGCATGGCGCAAAGCCGTAGTGCACAAAAAAAAGAAAATTCCGAGGGCAAGGAAAATATTCCGGTTGATAAATTGGTCGAAATGGCCAATCGTTATGTGGACCGTTTTACAACAAAACTAAGTTTTGTCTACGATCCGGATTTGAAGATCCCTAAAATTCTCGTTAAAGAAAAAGATACGGGCAAAATTATTCGGGAGATTCCTCCGGATCAAATGGTAACGCTCATGAAAAAAATGGATGAAATTGCCGGGATCATTTATAATAGGAGAGCCTGATGTTTGATAAAAATATGAATAACGTACCGGATTTGAATGTTATTTTGAATCAGGAACTTGATTCTTTCAATTCGGTTTTGCAATTTTCAGAAAAGATTGTTGAACAAATTGATACGCTCCCCATTTCGGCGTTGTCGCAAATGGTTGAATATCGACAAAAATGGATAGATCAAATTCAGGAATTGGAAGGTTATCGCAGAAGAATCAGTGACCAGGCGATTGGCGAAGACGAGCGTATTGTGATTCAAAATATTTCAAAGTTGGCGCGAAAACTGGTTGAGATCGATGATCAAATTTATCGGCAGTTGCAATCGCGCAAGTTAAAATTTGTGAAGCAACATGCCGATTTAATAGCCGCCAGGCGCCAAAACAAATCTTCAAACGGATTATCCAATCGAATGGATATCATTCAGGAGTAATATCATGATTGACAAAATCGATCAATTAGGGGCTCTAAACAACGACAATAAAAAAACCGACAAGGTGCGCAAGAAATTACGCCCTAAAAATGTTGATCCGAAAAAAGTTCATGAAGGTAAAACTCATTCCGATGGTTCCAAGGGTGAACCGGTTGCTAAGGTGGAAATTTCCCAAGCGGCCAAAGAACAGCTTTTATTGCGCGCCGAAGCGGAACGCTATTTAAAAATGGTGGAATCACAGGAGGGCATCGATCCGGATAAAGTGGACGAGCTCAAACAGAAAGTGTCCGATAACTTTTATCTGAAGGAAAAAGTTATCGATAAAATCGTTGATAAATTATTGAATTTACCCGGATTTCAAAATAAAGAATAACTTCTTACCAATTAAATCACCTGCTTTTAATTTTATGACTGCATGATTTTCCTCATTCATGTATT
>JALWEA010000190.1 GCA_027039465.1 Calditrichia bacterium
ATTGTGGTGTAATAATTTGGCGCTTGAAAAAACAACCAATGAAAAAATCATGGCCGGAAAAAACGGTTCGATTCCGAAAGGATATTGGGCAACGCCCTCAATGGCATTCAGGGAGCCCCAAATAAAAAAGAACAGACCGATGGCAAAGCTGCCAGCCATGAGCACAAATGTGAAAGACGGTTTAATTTTGAACGGCCTTAAATACGCGCCCAAAATAGGAAGCAGTAAAGGCGGAATAAACAGAGAACCCAAATTGTACCACATCTCCACAATGGAGGGCATCAGCCAGGCCATAACAATGGCGATGATCCCGGTAAGAATCAAGCCGATTTTGACGTATTGATTGCTTTCCGTTTGATCTTTGTTTGGCACGAATTCGTAAATAATGTCCCGACCGATACCCATGGCCGAAAGAAAAGTGTAGCTGTCAATGGTGGACATGATGGTGGCAAAAAGTCCCACAAAAAACACACCGCGGACAAAGGGCGGCAGAAAGTGATTGGCCAGCGCCGGATAGGCCATCAACGGTTCGATATTCGGCAGCAACACAAAAGCGTACAATCCGCTTAAGATGGTCAGGGTGTCAAAAGCAAACCAAAAAAGTACGGAAATGACGATGCCCCTGCGGGCCACCTGCGGCGTACGGGCAGCAGCGCAACGCTGATTAAATCCCGGATCGATGAAAGTCCAACTGGCAATAAAAAACCAGACCAAAATATTTTGCCAGCTCAAATCGCCTTTCAGGGAGCGATGGGTGGCATCCAATTTGTGGAATAGGTCAACCGGCGAATCAATACGCAAAAGGAAAAGCATCAGCAAAATAAATCCGGCAAACATGAAGATGAATTGCAATTTGTCGGTTTGCACTACCGAACGGAAGCCGCCCCAGTAAACGTACACAATGGAAAAAAAAGCGCTGACCACAATGGCGGTTAGCAGACTGAAATGAAAGAAATAACGCAACAGCACGGCCAACATTAAAATGTACGGAGCCGGAGAGGTCATCAGCACAATAAAAATCCCACTCAGCAAGCCGGTTTTGCGATCGTACCGTCGGTACATGATGTCCGGAATGGACACGGTGTCGGCCTGTCGGATTTTACCGGCCAAGAAAAAAGCAAAGAGCAGGGCAAACAGGTAATAGGGCAATCCCATGACCACCCAGGCAACCAGACCGGAGCTGTAAACAAACTCTCCGATTCCCAAAATCCCGCCGTACCAGGTGGAAACCAGCGTAGCCACAAAGGCCGGAATGGTGAGCGAACGGCCGCCCAATAAAAATTCATCCTCATCCGCCTGACGGCGCGTGGCTTTGAATCCGATCCATAATAAAAGAACAACGTAAATAACAACCGGAATACTGTCAAGGAGCAGCGCTTTAGGCACGTTGATCAACCTCATACATTAAGAGCAAGCCCGCATCAAACGAAACGGTGCAGGGATTTTGAGTTACCACATTACTGATACCCACAAAAAACGGCTCAAAATTTTGTTGGCTAAGCGGATATTGAAATCCTTGCAAGGTTAAATTGCGGATCGCCTGCAAGGCAAGAAAAGAGACGGTATGTCCCGCGGACAATTGCAAGGTGTGCTGTCCGGGCCAAAGGAAGCGCAGGCGACCGTAGTTGTCGATGATCTGCAAATCAATTTCTTTGCTTTTTTGCGCCAAAAACAGAATATTGGCCAGCGTGTGATCGGTGCGTTTGCCGGTGGCATTTAAAATAAGCCAGCGATCGCCGTGCAGGGTTTCAGCCAGTTTCATGGCCTTCTCTAAATCCGTTGAATATTGGTCATCAACGCGAATGACCTCGCTGTCCGGCAAGAGTTTTTCGTGCGCAACATGAATGGAATCCAAATCGCCGATGATGTAATGAGGATGGATTTTGTGCTGCACGCAATAATTGGCGCCCCCGTCAGCAGCAATAATGATTTCGGCCTGATCAACAACCGATCTTAGTTGCTGTTCCCGCAAACCCTCACCGTTTAAAATGATTGCAATGGTTGGCATGTGCTTTCCTTTGGTTAAATCAAAAGGCAAATTATTTATTGAAACCTTCGAAAAAATGCTTTAATTTCAGGATTTTTTCAAATTTTGAATATTCTATACTAATTTCTACTCTCCCACTAATTATGGCTAATTCCATGTTGATCAACGGATTACATCCCCCTCTCTTCGAAGAAGAGAGGGGGAATGAGGGGGTGAGTTAACCATCGCAAATTAATTTTTCAAAGGTTTCATTTTGCTTTGAAAGAAACAGTATTTTTTAAATTCCTTACAAACATTAGAGCGACTAGTCATTCTAATCCAACCTTGGCAGAAGAAGAATTCTTACAGCCGTTGCTGGTTTGTGAGGATTGCTTCGTCGCTGTGCTAATATTGATATGTTGCGGCGCGTCCGTCCCTTGATACGATTCTGCCTTTCCTCTTGGGATGTCCGATGTAAGGGCGAAGCATTTCCGTCAAGAAACTGCAAACTTTAAAACTTTAACGCTGTGCAACCAAAAACATCGATTGTTTCTTAATTTGTTAGGAAAATGCTTCGCCCCTACAAGTCCGACAGAAACACTCCGGAACCGGACGCTGTACCAATTCCAAGTTCCCAGTTCCTAATTCCCAATCAATTCATGTCACAATCTTAATAATCCATGGCGCCAGCCGTGGTTCAGTTCCTTGCAATGACAGTCCTTTTTCCCCCATTCAACCATTTAACTATTCAACAATTCAACCAAAATCCGATTGACGAATATACGGATACACGAATAACGCTTTCCCCCTTAACCCTTCCACCCTTAACTCTTAATACACATTCTCAATAAACAATCTCCAGATTCACAAAATAACTGCGCGGCGCGCCCGGAAAGAAATCCTGTCCTTCACCGTGCGCCAGGTACTTTTTGTTCAGCAAATTGGCTATGTGCAATTTAGCATTTATTTTAACATTTGCCAATGTGGCCAGTTGGTAACGGCAATCCAGGTTAAGTAACTGATACGCATCCACCCGATGCGCGCTGTTCTTGAAATTATCCGTGTAAAAAGCACCCTGATAATGCCAGTTTAACGAAGCGTAAACTTTGCGCCAGGAATAGGTTAAACGGGCGTTGGCCAGCGCATCCGGGAATCCGGCAATGGGATTGCCGCTCAGATCATTGGCATTACCCGACCAGTCGTACACTTTGTATTTGATCAAACGGTTTTTGCCGTAAGTGGCATTGGCTGTTAATTGCCAGCGTGGTGAAATTTGCACCTGTCCGCTCAGCTCGATTCCCTGATGCAAAGTACGCGGCGCGTTGCCCGTAATCGGTTGCCCGAAACGATCCAATTGGCCGCTTTTTACGATTTCATTTACAAAATCCATGTGATAGTAATTAATGGTAAAACGCAACCGTGAAGTGTGGTAAGACCAACCGAATTCGAAATCCGTCAGTGCTTCGGGTTTGACCAAAGGCTTTTTAAAGTTGTAAGTGCTGTCCGGATTCAGCTCGAATTGCGGGACAACGTAGCCCCAGTTCTTGGGCGAGCTGGCTTCGGCCGCATCGTAAAAATTTTTCAACCGCGGTTCACGCTGCGTAAACGATAAATTGACGTAGGCATTCATGTTGGAATTGATTTTGTAACTCAAACCCGTTCTCGGATTCAGAAAATGATAGGGAATGCTGAAATCCGTACCGATGAATTTTTCGTCGTACAAATGATATTTTTTGTAGGCGTATTGCAAATCGGACATCAGACTTAACTTAGGCCAAATTTCCGACGTCTGATGGAAATAAACGGAAGCAATGTCCTTGGCGCCCCGGTACTGATAGTAATGCCGACCGTGATCGCCCACAACTCCCGCGGGAAGCCCGCTGCCTTTTTGCAAGCGTCCCCAATGCAACGAGCGGTGCATACGCAACTCGGCGCCCAAAACCAACTCGCCTGCACGTGATTTGTAAATAAATTGCGGTAACCAACCCACCTGATTGTTATCCACATAAGCGCGAATTAAGGCGTCGGACGGGATGGAATCAACCTGGTAGCCATACTCCGGCGTCAGACGGAAATATTCGGGCGTGCCCCAACTGCCGTCGTAATCGAAGAATCCGTACCCTTTCATGTAGAACAATGTGTTGTTCAGCGTTACTTTTTTATTGATGCGATATTCGTGCAAAAGCTCCCAATGAGGTTGGTTGAAATTTTCGATTTCATCCTTGCGCCGCTCGGAAAAGTAGATGGTTTTTCCGTCCTTGCCGTAATCCCACCAGTTGAAGTTCTTGCGTCGCAATGCGGAATTGCGATTGTATTCTTTGGGAA
>JALWEA010000191.1 GCA_027039465.1 Calditrichia bacterium
CCCCGCTCAGTCGAAGAAGAGAGGGGGAACGAGGGGGTGAGTTAAAATCGAAAATTAATTTCACAAAGGCTTTGGTATTTCAATTGTCCCTTCGGGACAAACATTTTGCTTTGTAATGCCTGCCCCACATTTGAAAATGTGGGTTATTATCATAATTCCCTATCGGGAATTATTTTCAAAGAACCCTTGGAAAAAGCCGTGATTTCCGGATTTTCTAAATTATTAAATATTCGATGCTAAATTCTGCTCTCCCGATAATCATTGCTAAATCTTTGTTGAGCACCGGATTACATCCCCTTCTCTTCGAAGAAGAGAGGGGGAATGAGGGGGTGAGTTAAACTTCGTAATCTCAAAGGATTCCAATCTATGATGAAAAGAGTCTGACGGAATTTATTCTTCAATAAAATTTTTTAATATGGATTCCGTTAAATGGAATTGTTTAGCCAAAGGTTTGAATTTAGTGAATCCCAAATAACGAATAAGCGAAGCCAATGTTTTTCGATAGATGATGAAATCCATTACATAATTTTTGCGATTGGTAAAAGCATGCATCCATTTTTGTTCTTTGCCCGAAAAATCATAAATAAGCAAGTCGTTTTCAAAACAATATTTAACTTCGTGCAAGCGCAATAAAATACCTGGCGAAAATTTGTTAAACGATTCATCATAGGCAATCTTAAATACGTAAAGACCGTGCGGTGTTTTTAAAGATAATGAAGAAGAAATTAATTGGCCGTTTAAAAATAAATTAAAATTTAACAGCTTTAGTCGTTTGGCATTTAATTCTGAAAGTAATTGGTACATGCGCAAAAGATGCGGGCGATGCAGAATGGATGATTTGTTTCTTCCCTTCCATCCGCTGTTTTCCAAATTAAGGAATTGCTGCAAATTTTGTTCGGATAGGGGGCTTTCATATACTTGATAATCAATTTCCCCTAAAGCCCCTAACTTTTTTGTTTTGCGTTTAATCTCATGCCGAAAATGTTTTTTACGTGATTTCCAATACGACTCCCAATCTTGCTCATCCTGAATAATAATGAACGGAACGCTGAGAATGGATTCAATGGAATATGGGATGTTTTTACCGATTAAAATGCGTTCCAGATCCACATCATCCGCTTTGCGGGCGCTAATACGTCTCAATGCCAAGATATCCCATCCGTGCCGTTCATCATACAAATATTCAATGACATGTTTCAAGATGGATATCCGATGCTCGAGTTTGCAAATAATACCTATTTTAATCTGATCGCGGCCACCGGAAAAAGTAAACACGTTCAAAGCACTTAAAAAGAATTTGGTTTGTGTTTTAAATAAAGGAAGGATGGCTACCAATCTTTTATCGATATCATAGAAAAACATGAAAGCCATTTTATTTATTAAGCTTTTGTTGGCCTTTAGCCATAAATAATGCCATTCAAAAGTCATGGTAGGTAAGTAAAATGGAATGGTGTCTATTAATGCATTCCACTCTTTTTGTTTTGCTTCCAATTCGGAAATAGAACTGACGATTTCGAGCGAAAATATCTTTTTCATTGGAACCATTTGCTTTTAGAATTTAAAATATGTTTAATTGTTTTTTAAAGTATCGGTTAATTAGGAAAGATATTAACATTATTTTTAATGGCATGCCTTTTATTTGTCTTTTAAAAAAGAATTCGCTTAAAAATTTGCTTAAAAAGTATTAATAACACAAATAGAAGAGAAAAAATTAAAAGTTAATTGGGTATCAATGGGGTTTGATATTTAGGTTAATGCCAAAATAAAATTTCCGTTCAACTAATGAAATCCGGGTTCTGCGTCCGTGCTGCGCCACCCCCCCCGACCTACCAATTCCGGTTAACGAATATACGATTAACGCCTTAATGTTCAATTCTCAGCTTTTTCACGAAGCCACAATCATTGACATCTATTGCTCGATTAAGGAAGCTCAAACACATTCATCAACGCCTTTAATGCCTTATCATGTTCGCGAATATCGATAATGGCCGAAATCGTGGAAATACTGCTGGAGAGACCTAAAATGTTGACCCCCACTTCACCCAACGCCTGACAAAAATAAGCGGCAATCGCCGGTTTTTCACGAAAGTGCGGTCCGTAAACCCCTAAAATGCAAACGTATTCGCATTTGCGTATTTTTTGAGAATGTTCTTCCACATTTTTCTTGATGATTTCATCAACCTTAGGAGCCGCTTCGGAATCGACGCAAAAAATCATCGTTGCCGAATCGTTTTTACAACCGCCTTCGGTGATGTATTCTATGTTAATGTTCTCTTTGGCTAAAAGCGTTAAAACCTCGGCCGCCGAGCCTGGGCGGTCTTTTAATGAAGTAATGCCGTACATGGTCAAGTTCTGTTGATCAACAATACCACCGATTTTGATTTTCATGGTGCTTCTCCGTTCTATTCTTAAAATTTATTTGTTAATGGGAAATGACAAAATAAACGTGGTACCCTTGTTTAGCTCGGATTGAACTTCAATGGTACCCTGATAGCTTTCAACAATTTGTTTGACCAAACTTAAACCCAAACCGCTTCCGAAATTTACAAACTCGCGCGCATTTTTTGAACGATAGAACTCATCAAAAATTTTCGCTAAATCCTCTTTGGGTATGCCGATGCCCGTGTCTTGAATTGTAATAATGATTTTATCGTTGCTTCTTTTTGCATTAATTCGGATTTTACCGCCTTCGGGGGTGTAACGCACAGCGTTGTTAATCAAATTGCGCAAAACTTTTTCCAGATCGCTTTTAACCATTTTAAGCGAAACCGCATTCAAATTGTTTTCAAATTCAATTTTTATCTTTTTGGCTTTGGCCAAAACTCCTTCCTGAGTAACCACTTCCTCTAAAATTCGGCCGGGCAAAATGGATTCCACTTTGGAGACATCAATAAACTCTCTTGATTTCGAAAGCTCCAATAAATCTTTAATAATGGTAAGCATTTGTTCGGCGCGCGCGGAAGAGCGTTTTAATAAATTAAGGGCAACCGGATCCATCTTGTTACCGAATGAGGCTAACACCGTATCAATCGATGTTTTAATGGCCACAATGGGTGATTTCAATTCATGGGAAGCAAAACGGAAAAAATTTAATTTTTGCTCGGTTACACTGCGCAATTTGCGGTTCTGTTCATCGATCACGCGTTTACTTTGGCGATAAATTTGCATAAAAGTCAAACAGATGTAAGTGGTAACATAAACCGTGATGGCAAAAATAGCCAGTGTTAACTCAATGGCGGTTTTATTAACATACAAATTGGTGTTGAATAAAGAATAATGGGGTAGGAAGCCCGTGTATTCCGAATAAATCAATAAAAAAAACAGACCGACCACCAAAGTGGAAAACAAATAAGGCAGCCGTTTGGGGAAAACGATACTGCTTAAAACCACGTGAAATAAATAGAAAAAATAAATGGGATTTTCAATGCCGCCTGAAAAATGTAAAAGTAACGAAAGGAAGAACAAGTCAACAATAATGTGTATGCTTAACAGGGAAAGCTCCGCTACAAATGAAAATTTGCGAACGGAAAGCTGAACAATGAAATAAATCAAATTGATTAGCAACAAAATTAATAAGGTAAACCAAATTTTATGATACGGAATATTAAAATCAAAGAAAAAGCGGGCCGTAAGCGTGGCCAAAAAATATCCCCCGATAGCCAGCCAGCGCAGTCTAACCGACCACCCGAGTCTGTCTTGCAATATACCCACATCCAAAAAAGGGAAATATTCAACGACCGACAAAAAACGTGATTTTTCGTTCATGCCTTGGAAGCATCCATGGTTAAATTTTTCACGAGCCTAACTATTTAACACCGCAATGTAATAAATTCTTCAGGTTGCGATTTCATTTTAAAGGAAAGCAGAAAGAAATCGCAATCTTCGGAATCAGCCAATGCCCTTTGTTCTAACGTAAAGTTTAAAGTTCGCTATAATATATGAAATTTTTCTACATAAGATAAATTTTTTCAAAGAAAAATGGATAAGTTATTGCCGTTAAAATAAGCATGGATTTTGTCGGGTCACTTAAGGCTTTTATTACGAGGAAAATTAAATTAAAAATTATGAGAATTAACGGTTCTTCCGCAACCGAAATTTTAAAACAAGATTCTTATCGGGTAAAACCATCACTTCACGATCTCCGTCAACAACCGTAAATCCCTCTTTGCGTACGGAAATTCGGTGCCTGCCGATGGTCAGCTTAACGACGCCTGGTGTGTATTGATCCACTGGATTACCATCAACAATAATTTGAGCGTATTGCGGTTTGGCGGAAGTATCGAAAGCTAAAATTCGGATAGTTTTCCGCTTTTTAAAGTTGTAAATAAGGGATAGTGTGGAGTCGGGCTTCAAATTAACGGTTTGTTCACACTGCCCGAGAACCGGATGTGTTACTTTGATCGAATGTTTCCCGACAGGCAAGACAAAAGTTTCGCGAATGTTGCTTTCTTTCTTTTTAAGTTGGCCGTCAATGTAAATATTGCCCCAGGGTAAAACCAAAATTTGCAGTTTGCTTTTCCTTGGAACGAGATTAAAAGAAAGACGCTGCGGCGCATTGGCTTTTAAAGTAACGCTTTTTTGTTGAGATGCAAAGCCCGCTTTATTTACGGAAACCACATGTAACCCCGGTGGTAGAGCCAAAGTTTTGTTTTTGCCCGTAAATCGAATATTGTTGCCGTCCACCGTTACGTGTGGAGAATTTACATTCGTCGTGACAGTCAGTTTGACGGGTTTGGGTAATAATATATAATTAAAATGATGTTTGCCTTTGGCCGTTACAAAAACGGTATCGATAAGCGTTTGAAAACCGGATTTTTTAAGGCGGACGATTAGGCTTTGTTCCTCTTTAAACCTGCCCGTAAGGGGTGTTTTCCCAAGGCGTTTACTGTTGATAAAAACATCGGCGCCTTTCGGTTGGGAAGAAAAGGATAATTTAAGAATTTTTACGGCGGCCGGTTTTATGGAAGGGGTTGACACGTTTTCTTGTGCCATCTTTGTTGCCTCTGTCGGCATTTTGATTACGGTGGCCTTTGCCGTTTTAAGTTTTAAGCGGAATGCCAAATTTTGTCCGTTTTTAACGAGAAAGGAAGTATCGGCGGGAAGAAAACCGCTCTTTTGAATGCTAACATGCAAAGAGCCGGCAGCTACCTTTAAATTTGTTATTGGCGTTTTCCCTTGAATACGGCCGTTAATAAAGACATTCGCTTGCTCGGGTTGAGAGTCAATATTCAAAGAAGCTTCAGACTTGGCATTCCCAAAAGCCAAAAAATAATACAGAATGAAAGCAATAATGGCTACCGGGAAAAGAGACAACCACCAATAGCGTTTGCCGCGTTGCCACAAAGATTCTGCGGGAGCTTGCGGGGGAGCCGGTGGCGTTTCTTTGGCGGATGTTTCCGATAATGCTTCTTTTGGGCCGTTATTAATCGGAGGCACATTTTTAACGGGGATATCAAGTTCGGAAGCCGCCTCCGAAAAGTCTTCCTGAATATTAAACGGATAATCGGTGTAATTGATTTCTTTTTCAATGTCGGAATCGTATTTGATTTCCTGATCCAATTTGCCTTTTAGCTTATCTTGCAAACGTTCCATTTCCTGAATCATTTCCACCGCCGACTGAAAACGGTCATCCGGATTTTTGGCAATGGCTTTCATGACCAAATCGTCGATTTCCGGTGGTAAATACGGATTAAAGGTAGATGGCTTCGGGAACTGGCGTCGAACAATGGCTTCACGAATATCGAAATCGGTTTGATGCGGATCAAAGGGAATGCGGCCGGTGATCATCTGGTAGATGGTAATGCCCAAAGAATATATATCCGTGCGATGATCCGTTTCTTTTAAACTGCGAATCTGCTCGGGCGACATGTAATACAACGTACCGCCAACGGCCGAATGCTGCGTGTGCACCAATGTATTGGCTTGAATTTTAGCCAAACCGAAATCCGTGACTTTTACGGTATTGTCTTTGGTGATTAAGATGTTACTCGGTTTAATATCGCGATGGATAATACTTGCCGAATGGGCATGTTGTAAAGCGGACAGAATTTGCAGGGTAATATCAAATGCTTCGCTCAACCGTAAAGGATGTTTGTCTTTCAAACGCTGTTGTAAAGTTTCCCCCTCGATGTATTCCATTACGATAAACCACTGTCCCTGATCTTCCAGCAAATCAAGAATGCGTACGATGTGCGGATTTTCCAGCCGGGCTAAGGCCAACGCCTCGGTCTTAAATCGATTGAGCAGCTTTTCGTTTAATGCCAAACCGGGCGCGATCATTTTAATGGCCACGATTTTATTCAAATGAGTATTCAAAGCTTTGAATACCAAGCCCATGCCGCCGTGACCCAAGGGCTCCAAAATCCGAAAATGGCGAAAGACTTTACCGATGAAACGTTTACTTTCCATAAACTCTAAGGCTCGTTTCTGGAATCAATTGGCTTTGAATTCGTACCGATTAAAATTTCAGTAGAGAATATCGGGAAGATTTGGCAGAGATGCAATCGGAAAAAAGCACAAAAAGCGGTGGAAAAATGCTGTTGCTATTTTCTTTACGATTATGGAATTGTCTAAATTCCGTAGCATTTCCTATTAATTACTCAGCCAAATTCACTAAGTTTGCGATAAATTTGCAAATAAAATAAGAAAAAATTAATTTAAATAATATGTAAAGATATTTCACACCAAAGACATAATTTAAGATAAATACACATAAAAAACGGGTATAAAAAAATTGGCACATAGATTGCTTTCAAGTAAAAGCAACAGTGCCATATTATAACTTGGGAGGATTTATTATGTTTATTCATCAGAAACAAAACCGAAACGCATTAAAAACATTTTTTTTCTTGTTGATTGTCGGTTTTATTTCTTTCAATGTGGTATACGGACAAGACCATTCGGTTAAAACCAATTCAGTGGCTACGGCGAGCCAAGTTGTGCGGAAAGCACCTTATTTGATTTTTAACGGAAATAGTGATGAAATGGTTGTGCTCTGGCAACTAACAACAACCACAACTTGTACGATTGAATGGGGCACGGATACTAATTATTCGACGGGTTCGGCCACAACCAGCGAATACGGCTCGGATCATCAACACAAATACGTTATTGATAATTTGGCGCCGCATACCAAATATTATTACAAAGTTACTGTGGGAAGTGAAAATTATTACGGTTCTTTTTATTCCGCGCCGCAGGCTTCTGCCACTCAAATGAAATTTATTGCCTACGGAGATACCCGCTCGCATCCCGAAGATCATGATAAAGTGGCTCAAGGCATTTTGGGCGAAGTGGATAGAGATCCCGAGTTTCAAAGTGTCATTATTTCTACCGGAGATCTCGTGTATGACGGGGACAGAGAATATTATTGGGATAGCGAATTTTTCAATCAGGATTATGCAAATATCATCGAAATGTTGTCTAAATTCCCTTACTTGTCATGTCGCGGTAATCACGAAGTTGACGGAACGTTGTTCAAAAAATATTTTCCGTTACCCTTTGTGGATTCGTTTTATTGGTCGTTCGATTACGGCCCCGCCCATTTTGTCGTGGTTGATCAATACATAGATTACTCAACAGGATCGGATCAATATAATTGGATTGATAATGATCTTAATAGCAGTACAAAACCTTGGAAATTTATCTATTTGCACGAGCCCGGATGGTCTGCGGGCGGACATAGCAATAATGAGGATGTACAGGATTACATTCAACCGCTCTGCGAAAAATATCATGTTCCGATTGTATTCGCAGGACATAACCATTATTATGCCAGAGCCGAAGTTAATAACGTCATGCATATTACCACCGGCGGTGGCGGAGCTCCTTTGTATGATCCTGATCCTTCCTATCCGAATATTGTCACGGCAACAAAAGCGCATCATTATTGTAAAGTTGTTATTGATGATAACCGGTTGTATTTCAGCGCCTATGATGATGCGGGAGCAAAATTGGATAGTTTTATGGTGGAAAGGCATCCGTCAGATTTAACGTATGATGATATGTTTGAACCGACACAATTTTCTTTAAAACAAAATTATCCGAATCCGTTTAATCCGCGTACATCAATTGAGTTTTCGATTGCAAAAAAAGCTTTTGTGAAATTAAAAGTTTACGATGTGCATGGCCAAGAAATTTCCACTTTAGTTTCTTCGCAACTAAATCCTGGTCGCTATAATTATTCCTGGGACGGAAGCAATTATCCGAGCGGAATTTACTTTTATCGTTTGGAAGCGGGTGATTTCGTAAAAACAGGTAAAATGACTTTACTTAAATAAAATAAGCTTTTAACAAGTAAGAAATGGCTTCGTCTTTAACGGGCGAAGCCATTTCTTTTTTATTATCATTCCTTTGAATTAATGGTTATTCCAATATCTGAGAATAATATTTTTTATTTTACAAGAATTAAGAAAAATTTTATTTAAAGAACCAAATAGCATCCCTACTTAAATTCATTGAAAATAATCAAATATCTATTATTTATCTATTTAAAAAACTTCTGGCACAATATTTGTGAAATATTTAACAGAGTAACTCAAAACGGGAATGAAATTATGAACCGTCAAGCAAAAGATATTTCCGAAATGAAATGTTGCTTTTTCGATCAAAATACGACCAAGCAATTCATCGAATTTTTAATGAGCAAAGCCAAAGTAATTGCTCCGCATCGCAAAGGGGAAAAATCGTTTTCATTTCAGGAAACGCACAATCCGGAAGAGGTGGTACTGAATTACAACCGCACCATTCAACCGATCAAAAAATTCTTTATGCCTCCGAGAGAAACGCTGCTGGAATTTGAATTAAACGGCAAGCCTAAAGTCAAAAAGCCCGAAATTAAAATCGAAGAGCGCATTTTCCTGGGTATTCATTCTTATGACATGAAAGCGATTCGTTTGCTGGATTTTAGTTTTGATCGCGATAAGCCGGAAGCCAATTATTTTTTGCGCAGGCAAAAGTCTGTTTTTATCGGAATTGCCTACGAACCGGATGAGTACCATTTTGCACAGGATTTGGGCATTGATGTTTACGATACCACAGGCTTTTCTTTGTTTATGGTTCCTGCGGAAAAAGGATTTCTGATTTTTGAAGTGGATGAAACAGGCCACCGATATTTGCAGGAATTCGGTAAAGGTTTGCCGCTTGATGCGGAGCTGCAATACGAACGGCCGGAACCAACAAAGAAACTGAAAATGCATTACAATCGTTTGCCGCAGATCTTCAGTCACGTGTACGATTCACCGGTTTGGAAAAAAGTGGCCGAACGTTGTTTGGGCTGCGGAACCTGTAATTTGGTCTGTTCAACCTGCTATTGTTTTGATGTTTTTGACGAAGTCAATCTCAATATTAAAGAGGGCACGCGTGAACGCACCTGGGACAGTTGTATGCTAAATCCTTTTGCGCAAGTTGCCGGAGGTGAAAATTTTCGTCCCACGCTCGATAGCCGCACGCGCCATCGTCTTTATCGCAAGTTCAAATATTTAACCGATTATTCAGGGGAACTTCATTGTATCGGTTGCGGACGTTGTTCCTATTTCTGTCCGGCAAAAATCAGTCTGGTTGAAATAATTAATGAGTTAATCGAAGACTACAATCGGCAGCAACAACATGCGGCCGTAACGGTGTCATAAATAAAGGATTTTTCTTATGGAAAACGTAGCTCGGGAAATCAAAGACCTTTATACGCCGGTCATTGCGACAATTTCTTTGGTGGAACAACTAACTTTAAGTGAAAAGCGCTTTTGGATTAAATTGCCGCGCAATCAAAAGCTGAACCACCATCCCGGCCAATTTGTGGAAGTTTCCATTTTCGGATTTGGCGAGGCGCCGATTTCCATTAGTTCATCGCCCACGCGCGCACCAGGTTTTGAACTTACCGTCCGTCGTACCGGTCGTTTAACTGAAAAAATGCACCAATTGGGCGTCGGAAGTCAGATTGGCATTCGCGGGCCGTTCGGAAACGGCTTTGACGTGCAGCGTTTCAAAGGCAAAGATATGCTTTTTATTGCCGGGGGCATCGGCCTGGCGCCGTTGAAATCTTTAATTGAATACACACTAGACAAGCGCCATGATTTTAATCGGTTAATCATCCTTTATGGTGCCAAAAATCCGAGCGAGATTTTGTACCCTCAGGAAATTAATGAGTGGACATACAGAGATGATGTGGAAATGCATATCACCGTGGATCGTCCGGACGCCCAATGGAAAGGCAATGTCGGTGTGATCACCACTTTGATCCCGCCTTTGGAATTGGATCTGGAAAATACCATTGCCACGGTCGTCGGGCCGCCGGTCATGTACAAATTTGTGCTCATGGCCTTAAAAGCCAAACGTTTACCGGATGTCAATATTTACATGTCACTCGAACGCAGAATGAAATGCGGTGTGGGCAAATGCGGTCATTGCCAGATTAATGATTCTTATGTCTGTCAGGAAGGGCCGGTTTATCCTTATACGCGCATTAAAGAACTGAAGGAGGCGATATGAGCGCCCGTAAAAAATCACAGAAACCGAAAGTTGCATTCTTCGATTTTACCGGTTGCGAGGGATGCCAGCTCAATAAATTAAATCTAGAGAACGATCTGCTCGGCATTTTGGAATTGATCGATTTGGTCGAATTCCGTGAGGCCATGGACGATAAGGCCGAGGAATATGATATTGCGTTTATTGAAGGCAGCATCACGACGCCATCCTGCGTGGAGCGCATTTACGACATTCGTCGTCGTACCAAAATTTTAGTAGCTTTAGGACAGTGTGCCGTTAGCGGCGGCATTAATGCCATGAAAAATAATTACCCGTTGGCACAGGTACAGGAAGAAGTTTACGGCAAGGATAAATATCTGTTTCCTTCCATGCCTGCCATGCCGGTGCGCGCCTTTGTTCAGGTGGACTATGAAGTACGCGGTTGCCCGATGAGTATGCCGGAATTTTTGCATGTGTTAAAGTCCTTGGTTTTGGGTCGCAAGCCGGAAATTAAGGACTACGCTGTTTGTGTGGAATGCAAATTGAAGGAAAACGAATGCGTGCTGGAAAAGGGCATGTTCTGCCTCGGGCCGATTACCCGCGCCGGGTGTGATGCGATATGTCCGAGCAACGGCCAATATTGCACCGGCTGCCGCGGATTGGTTTCTAACATGAATAAAAACGGCGCCATCGAAATGCTGAAACAGCACGGTTTTTCCGTTGAAGAAGCGATTAAACGCATGGCAATGTTCAATACCAATGAATTAGTCAAAGAAGCGAACTGGGGGAACCGATGAGCAGGAATTTGTCGATAAACGTACATCATATTACGCGTGTCGAAGGGCATGGCAATATCGTGGTGGATGTTAAAAACGGTGTTTTAAAACGCGCCTATTTAAACATTGTGGAACCGCCGCGATTTTTCGAAGCCATGCTCAAGGGACGCAATTTTCACGAAGCGGCCATCATTACCTCCCGTATTTGCGGAATTTGCTCATTGGGACATCAAATGACCTCATTAAAAGCTACGGAGGCGGCGCTTGGTTTGGAAGTTTCGGAGCAGACGATTGCTCTGCGTAAACTTTTGGTGCATGGTGCCACTTTCCAAAGTAATGTGTTGCACGCTTTGTTTTTGGCCACGCCCGATTTCTTAAATGTCGGATCGGTTTTTCCTTTGGTGCACACGCACAAAGATGTGGTTTTGGCGGCCTTGCGTTTAAAACATTTGGCCAATGAAATCGGAAACCTGATCAGTGGTCGGGCTGTGCATCCCATCAGTATTGTGCCTGGCGGATTCACCAAGCTGCCCTCGGAAAAGGATTTGCTTTACTTGCGGGAAAAATTACTAAACGAAGGAATGAAAGATGCCCTGTTTACCATCGATATTTTGGCTACACTAACCGATCAAATTCCGGATTTCTATCGGGAAACCGAGTACATCAGTTTAAGCAACGATTACGAATACGCGTTGTACGACGGGCTGATTTGCTCTTCGGATGCCGGGCTTTTTCCCGTGGAAGAATACGAATCGGTGACCAATGAATTCATCGTCCCGCATTCCACCAGTAAGCATGCCAAATTCAATCGCAGCTCGTACATGGTGGGCGCTCTGGCGCGCTTTAACAATAATTACAAATTCCTGAAACCCAAAGCTCGGGAAGTAGCGGATAAACTTGGTTTGAAAGCACCCAATTACAATCCGTATATGAATACCGTGGCCCAATTGGTCGAAGTGGTGCACTGTATTGAAGACAGCATCGAATTGATTGATACACTCCTGGACAAAGGGATTAAGAACGAAAAACCCAATCAGGAGCCGACGCGTTACGGACGCGGCATCGCGGCTACGGAAGTACCGCGGGGCATTCTGTTCCACGATTACACCTACAATCGAAAAGGGCAAATTGAAAAAGCCAATTGCATTATTCCGACCGGTCAGAATTTGGCTAATATTGACGAGGACATGCGCAAATTGGTGCCCGAAATAATCAACGAGCCAAAGGATGAAATCACTAAAAAACTGGAAATGCTGGTTCGGGCTTATGACCCGTGCATTTCCTGCTCCGTCCATTTGTTGGACGTAAAGTTTGAAGAGTAACCTATGGTGAATGTAATTGCCTTGGGAAATATATTGCGCGGCGATGACGGTATCGGGCCTTTGGTTTTGAAGCGATTGCAGGCGCATCCTGCGGCAAAAGAAATGAATTTGGTGGATGCCGGTAGCGATGCTTTTTTGATTTTGGAATACTTAAACGGCACCAATGCCAATATTGTGGTTGACTGCGCCAATATGGGATTGTCACCCGGTAGTGTGAGACGTTTTCGCATGGACAGTAATATTCTATCCGAAGTGGATGCTATGATTTCATTACACGGGTTTAGTTTTGCCGAAATTTATAAGATGGCGGATAATTTAGGGCCCATAGCACCGGTTACACTGATCGGTATTCAACCCGAAACACTCGAATTCGGACAGAAGCTATCTCCGATGGTAGAACGGGCCATTCCGCAAATTTTGGATTTGATCATAAAGGAGGCACAATATTATGCCAAAGAAAATTTTGATCATTGATGACGATATCGATTTGGTAGAAGCCATGCGTTTGACTTTGGAGGGAGCCGGATTCGAAGTGATTGATGCACAGGACGGTGCGGTAGGCCTAAGTTTGGCAAAAAGAGAAAATCCGGATTTGATTTTGCTGGATGTCATGATGGGCACGCAGGATGAAGGGTTTCACGTGGCCTACCAAATTCGGCAAGATGAAGCTCTGCACGATATCCCCATCATCATGTTAACAGCTGTTGGGCAGGAAACCGGTTTCCATTTTGATAAGGAAAAAGACGAAGATTTTTTACCGGTGGAAGAATTTCTTGAAAAACCCGTCGCGCCGGATCGACTGATTGAAACGGTAAAAAAGCACTTAGGCATGTAGCCCTTTCCCCCATAATGAATCATAGATAACGGCGGCGTGTTTAAATTTTGGAATGCACGCCGCTTTTTTTCTTGGCCACCGATAACTCCGAAGGACGCCGAATTTTTTGTATTAGGAAAAAATAAAA
>JALWEA010000192.1 GCA_027039465.1 Calditrichia bacterium
AAAGTGTTGAATTGCTAAAAAAATGGCACGGATACGATGATAACCGCATTCGTTATGCCTTTGCTCCCCGATTTGTCCTTTCCAGCTCCGATGAATTGTTGCGCCGCCTTGCCGATTTGGCAAAACAGTATGGTGTAATCATCCATTCCCATGCTTCCGAAAATAAAGATGAAGTGGGTTTGGTGGAGGAGCGCTTCGGCATGCGCAATATTGAAGTTTTCGACCACTTCGGATTGACGGAAGGTCACCTGTGCCTGGCGCATTGTATTTGGACGGATGAACACGAGCGCCGGATCATGCAGGAAAAAGACATCAAAGTGCTGCATTGTCCTTCGGCTAATTTGAAATTGGGATCGGGTATTGCTCCGGTTCCCGATTATTTACAGCGGGGTATTAACGTTTCCCTTGGTGCCGACGGTGCACCCTGTAATAATAATCTGAATATTTTTACGGAAATGCGCTTGGCCGGATTGATTCAAAAATATTTACACGGGCCTCAGTCCATGCCTGCGCAAACCGTGTTCAGGTTAGCAACCATTGACGGTGCGCGAGCTCTTGGTATGGAGCAAGAAATCGGCAGCATCGAGCCGAACAAAAAGGCGGATCTTGTTTTTATAAAAAGAAATCAAGTTCATTCCATTCCTGACGAAAATATTTACGCCAAGCTGATTTATGCTACGCAAGCGGAAGATGTTAAGCATGTAATGATCGACGGGAAGTGGGTCATGCGCGATCGTCAGCTTTTAACCATTGATGAAAAAATGCTTTTAGCGCAAATAAAATTATGAATTGCAATCAATTTGGGCTAAATTATTGGTAAAATGAGTCCGATAAGACTACCGACCGAAAACGTGAACAAGATCGACGGATTTGATTGCAGCACGATTAAAATCAACTAAAATAAATAAAAATATTTTGTGGCATCTAAAGCCCGGGAGTTTAGGATGAAAAAGGTAATCCTTAATTCAATAGGAATCGTAATTTTTTTGATGCTTTTGGCTTGCGGCTCGCAAAAACAGTTAACCGTGCAGGAAAAGCGTTCGCCGCAGGAATTGATTAAAGCCGGTGACCAACTTTATGCGCAGGGCGATTACAAGGATGCATTGGAAACTTACAACCGTTTGTTGATCTTTTATCCGACTTCGGATTTGGATATTGATGCCAAATTGCGCATCGCCAAATGTTACGCCAAGCTGGAAAAGTACGAAAAACAAATGGATGTTTTGTTGCAGCTATTAAAGGAAAATTTGATTCCGGAGTATGTGCCGAATATCTTTATTCAAATCGGAGAATATTACGAAACCGCAGCGCGATTTAATCCCATGAATGAGCAAGGGGATTCCGCCGATTATCAAACGGCAATCGATTATTACAACAAAGCTATCCATTACGAAGACAGCAATAATAAGGAAGCCAAAATAGAAGCCATGTACCGCAAGGCCTTGGTGGAAGCCAAAATGGGTAAAACCGAATTGGCGGCGCAGCACTATCAGGATATCATTGATAACTATCCGAATTCTCCTTTTGCCGTCTTGGCGCAAATTAAATTGATGAATCCACAAAATACTTCGGAACTTTCCACATTTAGCGATTCTTTGGCGGTTTATAAAAAGCGGTTGGCGGAAGCGGGCATCGCTGCACCTACCAAAGAAGGTGAAATTCAAGCACCCACTGAAAACACGCAAAAAGGCCAATCGTTTGAAGAATATTTGAATCAAAATCCGGTTGACACGACGCAAACCGAGCAACCGCAAGCGCCGGCAGCGACGGACACTACCCAAACCTTAACTCCGACGGAACCCGATACAACGAGCAAATGAAAGTAGGAATCGGATCTACCAATAAAGCCAAGGTATTGGCCGTTAAAAGTGCCTTTCAAAAATTGGCCAAAGCTTTTGATCGGCCGGCATTTTCGTCGGCCGATTTCTTAACCGTAACCACGTCCACCTCCATCCCGGACATGCCCCTTTCAACCGAGCAAATGGTAGAAGGCGCCATTGAGCGCGCTCATTTTACTTTTACTCATTTTAAAGATCTCGATTTTGCCATTGGCCTGGAAGGAGGAACCTTTCCGCTAATTACGCCTTCATTAAACGGAAATCCTCAATATTTCCTGCAGAATTATGTGTACATTTTCGACGGTCAACAGGGGTTTTTAGGCAGCTCTCCCGCCTTGAATTTGCCAAAAGTGGTTGTTGATGCCTTATATCGCGATCACCGGGAGTTGGCGGAGGTGATGGATGAACTGACCGGCAAAACGGATGTGCGCTCCAACGAAGGCGCCTTCGGCGTATTTACGCACGATTTGCTCAAGCGCAGCGCTTCTTTTGAAATTGCCGTTATTAATGCCATGGTGCCGTTTTTAAATGAGGTGTACTGAAGAAAATTTTACACAAAATGCCGCTAAAATCCTGGTTAATTTTTTAAACCCACTAACGAACTCGCAACCTTTCTAATCAATAAACAAGTAGGGACGCCAGGTTTGCGGGATTTTTCCAGCGGAGATTTGCAGAAAAAACAGATGCGTCGGTTTTTTAGGTTTGCGTAACAGCTTCATGCCGGCCATTTCAGGCGTTCGATTTCCTTTTTTAGAATTGCATTTTAAGCAGGCACACACCAAATTTTCCCACGTATCTTTGCCGCCGAAGCTTTTGGGAATTACGTGATCAATGGTCATGGGACGACTGTTTTTGCCGCAGTACTGGCAGGTATGATTGTCCCGCTTCATGATGTTTTTGCGATTCAAAGGAACATCGCGGTAAGGCTTGTAAATGTAACTGCGCAGCCGCACGACACTTGGGGCAACCATGCTCATGGAGACCGACCGAATCTCGCCTGCGTAATGTTCCACCATATCCACTTTTTGGCTGTAAAGCAGGATAATTGCCCGTTTTACCGTGGAGATGGTCAACGGTTCGTAATTTTGGTTCAAGACCAAAACTTTTCGATTCAGCATAAAGATGCCTGCATTTCCAAACGTTTTGCCGGTTAATAGGAGATTAGTTTTAATGCCACTAATCTCACGTAAGTCTTAAATGTAAAAAATTATTACGGCTCTGCAAATTTAAATGTTCCCTCGGAAGAATAAAATATCAGGAAAATGCTTATTTTTTGCCTGCTACCGGATTTTTTTGCAAATTCGGCCTTTAAAAAAAAACAGTGGAGAAGCCTCATGAACTATTTAAAAATAGAAAAAGAAAATGAAATTGCCGTTTTGACATTGAATCGGCCCGAAAAACGCAATGCCTTTAATTTTGATTTTTTACGGGAATTGGAACAAAGCGTGAACGACATTGCCAATGACGCCACCATTCGATTACTTATTTTAACCGGGGCCGGAGAAACCGTTTTTTCTTCCGGAGTGGATTTGACGGAATTGATTCGTTTTAAAGATATTTCGCAAGCGCGTCGTTTTGCTTTGCAATTGGAGCAAACCAACGAAGCCCTGCTTCGGTTACCTAAACCCGTTATTGCCGTCATAAACGGGCACGCCTTAGGCGGCGGATTCGGACTGGCTTCCAATGCGGATATTCGTTTGTTGGCTTCCGAAGCCAAGGTGGGATTTCCTGCGGTTCGTTTGGGCGCCATTTTGCCGGCGGGCTGCACATTGCGTTTGAATGCCCTGATCGGCGAAGGACGAAGTCGGGAATTGCTACTGAGCGGCCGTTTGGTCGATGCAACCGAAGCCCAACAAATCGGATTGGTGAACGAGGTTTTGCCTAAAGATCGTCTGATGGCGCGCGCTTTTGAGATTGCCGAGTCGGTGCTTAGCGCCAGCGACGAGGCTTTGATGATGACCAAGCAGTTGGTCAATCAGGAATTGTTGGTGCACATTCAACAATACGCTGTCGCTTCCAGCGAAAATTTTGCCTATCTTGCTTTTACCAAAGACTGGCAGGAACGCATCCGCGCGTTTCTTGAGAAAAAAGATTAAAACGGTATGCCCGCTATTGGTTGGAATGGGTTGACGGTTGAATTGTTGAATGGTAAAATGGGGAAAATCGTTATTCGTATATCCGTTATACGTTATTCGGGAATCATTGTTTGTGCAGGCGGTGGTGTGCGCCCGTTAATTGATGTTATTCCCAGCCCTGTCATTGCGAGGAACTGAACCAAGGCTGGCGCCGTGGAGTGACATGAGGGCAAACCTGTCATTCTGATCCCGACGTGTCGGGAGAAGAATCTCTTTCAAAACGGCACCGGACGTAAGGGATTCTTCGTTCCGCTGAGGCGGAACTCAGAATGACACCCACATCACATGTCAATAGTAGTGATAATTC
>JALWEA010000193.1 GCA_027039465.1 Calditrichia bacterium
CGAACCACCAAGACCGAGGTAAATTTTGAGGAAATAATTAGTGAAGGGAGTGAATATACCATGATTGTGGAAACTTTAATCGAGATGCGCAAGAAATGGGAGAATAAAGGTATTCAAAAAGGCATTCAGGTTGGCAGGCAAGAAGGTATCCAAGAAGGAATGCAAAAGGGAATGCAAAAAGGCATTGTAAAAACCGCAATTGAACTTTTAAAAGAAGGTTCAAGTGTGGAATTTGTGGCCAAGGTTACCAAGCTACCAATCAGAGAAATCGAAAAGTTAAAGCAAAATTTGGACTAAATTCCAAGCAACATTAGATAAGAGCTCGAATTCTTTTTATCAATTTTTAATTTTATTGAAGCAAGGGAAAAAATTGAACTAAATTCAAGATCATTTCCACAAAAGTCATTTAAACACAAAGGTTTCGTCTGCCTTAATTAGATAAGAAATTGTTTTTCATTTTATTGATTGAAGAAAGCGCTTGAAAAACAAAACCGCAAAATCCTAAGTAAATTTTGACCCGCCCTATTTGTCTTTTTCCCGTGACAGCATATCGCTTTGCGGCTTACTTCCATTTAATCCGAAAAAATCAGCGCCAACCAATCCTTTAGTCCCTTAAAGTGGCCTTGAGTCGCAAGGGATTCAAGAGTAAATCCAATGCATCAAGAATACTGTTAACTACAACATTTGCGGCTTGGGTAGCTTCCGTGGAGGCGCCTTCTTTTTGCAGGGTGGCAATACCCAAACGCGCTTCCATCAACATAAAACGGTCATTGCGTCCGTTGCCGATGGCGACTGTTTGTTCCTCACCTAATTTTTGGATGCATTGGGATTTTTGGCGTCCCTGTTCGGATGCGGAAATGATTTTCAGTTTAACCGGCAGATCGCGCAAATTATCGGCGGCCAGGCCAAACGTATCGGCCGTGATGACATGGATTTCCAGTTGCCTGGCAAGTTGTTTTAAGCGTTCGGCCACTCCCGAAATCAAATGACCGTCAATGGCCAATGTGCCGTTGTAATCCATTACCAGATAAGCGAATTCAAGAGTGTCGTAACCGGGAATTTCAATGCGAATCATATTATGTCTTCCTTATTAAAATTAATGAGTCAACTCTAAAAAGGGGATAAAGCCTTTTTTGTGTAAATTAATTATTTAGTCCTCATCCTTCCTAATAAATCGGAATGTAAACGGAAGGATGGGGTTAACAAAATAAAAACAAAATGTTAGCCCCAACATTTATGTTGGGGTTAAATATTCGGAAACTTTATGTTTTAGCCCTTTAGGGCTTTTTAGAGTAATCAAATTAGTGTCTTATTATTTAAATGCCATTGGGTCAATCTGATGCCGTTTTAGCATTTTGTGCAATCCGACCCGACTAATGCCCAACTGCATAGCGGAACGCAAAATATTACCGTGATTTTCTTTCAATGCCTGAGTAATCATTTCGTATTCAATTCGATTAATTACTTCTTTTAAAGAACCTGAACTCGGCAAGGCGGTAAAAGGCCTGTTCTGCGTATCAAAGAACCGCGGAGAAAGTAACGATTCGTCCAGCACGGCACCGTCATCGGCCAAGGTGACCATGCGTTCAATTTCATTTTCCAATTCCCGAATATTACCGGGAAAAGGACTTTGCATTAATCGTTGCAGCGCCTCGTTTGAAATTCCCGCAATGTTCTTCCGGATGCGTTTGGAATACTTTTTAATGAAATGGTGTACCAAATCCGGGATGTCTTCTCTGCGTTCGCGCAAAGGAGGAAGTTCAATTGGGAAAACACTTAGTCGGTAAAATAAATCTTCCCGGAATCGTCCTTTCTTTACTTCCTCACGCAAATTCTTATTGGTGGCGGCAATAACCCGGACATCCACTTTGCGCGTAAAGTGTGCGCCCAAAGGCCGAATTTCGCCTTCCTGCAAAACGCGCAACAAACCCATCTGCAGGGCCGGTGACGTATCTCCGATTTCATCCAAAAAAATGGTGCCTTTGTCGGCCAGTTCGAACAGACCTTTTTTGTCTTTCACCGCACCGGTAAACGCGCCTTTTACATGACCGAACAACTCGCTTTGCAGTAACGTATCGGGTATGGCGGCGCAGTTTTGTGCAACAAACAGATTTTTAGCCCGATTGCTATTGTAGTGAATGATTTTGGCCAGCATCTCTTTGCCGGTTCCCGTTTCGCCCAACAACAAGACGGTGGTCGGTGTGTCCTTCACTTTTTTGACCAATTTCAATATGCGCAAAATCGAAGGGCTGCTTCCGATGAATTCGCCCAAATCCAGATGCTGTTCCATTTGCTGCTTTAAAACAATGTTTTCCGTGGTTAAGCGTTGATTGGCCTGTTTTAATTCTTCTTGCAGGCGTTTGTTCTCGCGAAGCAAATTAAAATGATGCGCGGCATTTTTCAGAATTTGCCGAAAATCATCCGGTTCAAAGGGCTTGGAAATGTACTGATAAATCTGCGCTTGATTCACGGCGGCAATGGTAGCCTCAATATCGGCGTAAGCGGTCAATAGAATGCGAATGGCGTCCGGTTGCAGCTCCCTGGCTTTGCTCAAAAAAGTTACACCGTCCATCTCGGGCATGCGCTGATCGCTGACAATTACCGAAAACTCAAATTGCTGCAATTTTTCCAAAGCCGCGAAGCCGCTATCGGCAATCTCCACCGAAAAATCCTTGCGCAGCAGCCGTTTTAAACTGTTCAATAATTCAACCTGGTCATCCACAATTAAGACAGACGGTTTGTGATTTTCCATACCTTATTCCCTCAAAATGATTACGCTATTCCGTTTCGTTTTTTGGAGCCTGATTTTTCAACGGCAAACGAACGGTGAAGGTAGTTCCCTTGCCCGTTTTACTTTCCACGGTGATATCGCCGCGATGTTTTTGAATCAAAGAATACGAAATGCTCAGACCCAATCCGGTGCCTTTGTTAACATCCTTGGTGGTAAAAAAGGGATCGAAAATTTTCGGCAACAATTCCTGCGGAATACCTTTGCCGGTGTCCGAGAACGAAATAAACAGGTTCTCATCCGAAACAAAGGTACGCACCGTAATGGTTCCTTTGCCCTCGATAGCCTGAATGGCATTGATTAAAATATTAACAAACACCTGATTCAATTGTGCCGGATTGCAATAAATTTCGGGATCGGCTTCGTATTTTTTTATCACGCGAATGCGTTTGCCCATTTGATGCTGCAACAAACGCAGAGAACTTTCGATGCCTTCCACCACGTGCGACTTTTTCCATTGCGCCTGATCGACTCTAGAGAAACTTTTCAACTGCTGAACCAGTTCGCGTATGCTTTGGCTGCCTTTCAAATTGTCCGTAATGATGGCGCGGATATCCGACATCAACTCCTGAAAATGAATGGCGTAAGAAGAACGGATATTCTGCGGCAATTCGTTCCACACCTGTTTCAGATCATTTAGCGCTTCTTCCAAGGCCTTTGAATTGGCGTAGATAAAACTAACCGGATTATTGAGCTCATGCGAAATTCCGGCCACCAATTGACCCAAAGCAGCCATTTTTTCGGAATGGATCAACTGAATTTCTTTTTGCTGCAATTCGTTGAACAGCTTGGTTAACTGTTTGTTCTTTTCGTCCAATTGTCGATTGGTTTCTTCCAACTGCTTTAAATAACGCTCTTTCAATCGCGCTTCGGTGATTTCCTGCGTCAGGCGCGCCGTGTGTTCGATGTAGCGGATGTTTTCCACCGCGATGGCCGTTTGATTGGCAATTTGCATCAGCAATTCCAAATCTTCACGGTTGACCGGCTTGCTTGCTTCCGGCATGGACAACGCTAAAATTCCCAGCAAAGTGTTGTCACTGCGGATTGGGATGCAGATGTTCAAGCTGACGCCGACTTTGTTCAGAGCACCGGCAACGGGTTTATTACCGGAATTTAAGATCGGGCGCTTAAGACATTCCCGCAAAAACGATTCGGACAATTGAACGGCAGCCCCGTTTGTAACCGAAACAAATTGATCCTTGCCTTTGGCCACCAGTAAATGCGCTTTTTGAATGGAGGCGTTGCTAGAAAGCACTTTTTGCAATTGGTTAAACAATTCCTGCTCGTCATGCAGTTGCAACATGCGTCGGCTGAGCGTGCTCAATTGCGAACGAAAGAGCTCGTGCGCGCGGCGTTCCCGAAACTGTTGCTCCGAATAGTAAAAGGTGATCAATATGCTGATCAGCGAAAGGCCGTTTAAAATAAGCAAAGGCAAATGCAAAGGATGGGTGTGCAAGGCGATGAACAAAATAACCGCAAACGCAAACCATAAACCCATTTGCAAAGCAACGGCAAAAGCGGACAAACGGTAGCGTTTTAAACCCAGGCGCAAATACACGCTTAGTTGGAAAATTAAAAGTAAGGTTAGAATTAAAATGTACCAGCTTTCGGCTTGACGGGCAAAATAACGCAATCGGTTGGCGGCAAAATAAGCGTAACTGAGGGCCATGGGATATTCGTAAGCACGATAGCGATGACCCGGTGTCAGGGAATTCAAATCGCGCGTGTGCCCGGAAGGGAAGACAATGTGCGCTTTTAATTGAGTAGAAGCGCCCGTGCCGAAATGCACGATCGGTGATTTTGACGAAAGGTAACCGGCCTGCCAGCTCACTTCGCGCAAGCCCAAGGGAATTTCCCTGCCGTTTTGAAGGGCGTAAAAATACACTTTACTGCCGATGGCGTCACGATTGCTGCGCAGCCCGATCAGTTGCAATTCCACAAAATGCTTATTGTTTGTGGGATTCAAGAATACCTGACTGATTTCATCCTTGTTGCCCACCAGCAAATCCAAGTCTCCGTCCCGATCCAGGTCGGCCGTGGCAGCGCCGGTACTGTAAGTCCGGCGACCGTCGGTATCGAACCGTTTGTAAAAAGTTCCGTCTCCCTTGTTCAAATACAAACGATTCGGCCCTTTTAAACTGATAAAAAGATCGAGCCAGCCGTCATTATTGAAATCTTCGGCCACAATGCCGTACACATCGTAACCGCATTTGTAGAAGGGTTCGTCGGGAACAAAGGTAAAATGCAGTTGTCCTTGTTTGCCGTCGTTACGGTAGTAAAACAGCAGGCTATCTTTGGTGGCCACCAACAAATCGGGATCTCCGTCATTGTCCAGATCGGCGGCAACGGCCATGTTTGAATTGAACGGTTCTTGCAAAGTGGGCAAGTTTAAATTCGCAAAACGAAACAGACCCTTGCCGTTGTTGATGAGCAGATAATCGCCGCGGAACCAATTGCAAACGTACAGATCCAAATCGCCGTCCGAATCAAAATCGGAGGCGCAGGCGCCTTCGCTGGTGGCGGTATCGACAAAGGCGTTAATCCAAATGCGTTCGCTAAAGGTGCCGTCGCCGTTGTTGTGCAGAAAACGGTTGGTGTGGTGTTCGTCGGTAATGTACAAATCCAGAAAGCCGTCGTTGTCGGCATCGAACCACACTCCCTGATTGGCGTCCACTACTCCGTGCAAATTCAGTTGCGAGGTCACATCCTGAAAACGGAGATTGCCTGCGTTGCGGAACAGACGCAGTGTTTTGCTCCATCCGGCCAATAACAAATCCGGCTTTCCGTCGTTTTCGTAATCGGCAACCGAAGCGCCCAATTCCAGATTGGTTTTACCGCGCTGCATTAAATCGCCGCCCAATCCCGAATAAATGGTACGGTCGATAAAAGGGATGATACCGCCGTTGTTAATCAGCAAACGGTTTAGGTTACGAAAGCAGGTAATGTAAATGTCGGGATAGCCGTCGCCGTTAAAATCGCGGAAAGCCACGCCGTACGCATCGTTGATATCGGGAATGAGGCCGGAAATATAATTGGAGCTAAGCATTTTGAAGGCGGGCGCAGAAGACTTCGCCGCCAAAGGCAAACTTAAGTTCAACAATATTAAAAAGGTTAGCAATCGATTACGCATGGGCTTCCTTTAGAAAATTGTAAACGAAATTTACAATTGAACTTTTAAAGAAACAAGTAATCGAAATGAATAAGTAAAATGTTTTTCATTTTTTAATCCGGTGCAAAGGGAGAAATTCCAAATTAATTTTTCCGCTTTCATGCTTTTATTCCATTCCTGTCAAAAAACTTCCTTTGTTCTTATACTGCTTTTTTATTAATTTTTGATTTTAAACGGCGAAACTCAACCATTAAATTCGGGAGACTGATATGGCTCAAAATTTGATTGAAAAAATTGCGCAACGCTTTGCCGTCGATCTTGAACCCGGTCATGTCGTGCACAGCGGCGATTACATTATGATTCAGCCCGCTTACGTTATGACCCATGACAATACCGGTGCGGTTATTCCCAAATTTCGTAAGATCGGCGCTAAAAAATTGTTCAATCCCAGACAGGTTGTTAATACCCTTGACCACAACATTCAGGATAAATCCGAAAAAAATCTGGAAAAATATCGAAAGATAGAAGCTTTTGCCCGTGAAATGGGCGCCGATTTTTATCCCGCAGGTCGCGGTATCGGTCACCAAATCATGATTGAAGAAGGCTATGCCTGGCCCGGTACTATGGTGGTTGCCTCGGACAGCCATTCCAATATGTATGGCGGTATGGGTTGCCTGGGAACGCCTATTGTGCGTACCGACGCGGCTGCCATTTGGGCCTCGGGCAGAACCTGGTGGCAAGTACCGCCTGTGGCTAAAGTGATTTTAAAAGGAAAGTTGCGTCCGGGCGTAACGGGCAAAGACGTCATTATTACCTTGGCGGGGTATTTCAAGAACGACGAAGTTTTGAATCATGCGCTTGAGTTCAGCGGCGAGGGCGTGAAAGAACTTTCCATTGATCAACGTTTGACCATTGCCAACATGACGACCGAATGGGGCGCCCTGGCCGGTGTGTTTCCGGTGGACGAGCGCACCATCGAATGGCTGGAAAAGCGCATCGAATATGTCAAACAACGCGGCCCGGCCGGTGTGCCCTCCGATGCGGACGGTCACGGCGAACATCCGCGATTGAATGAAAGCCACCTGCAGGAATTGAAACAAAATCTCATTCTGCCGGATGCCGATGCCTATTACACCAAAGAAATCGTTCTGGATTTGGGTTCGGTGGTTCCTTACGTTGCCGGTCCGGATACGGTTAAAGTAACGCATCCGGTTACGGAGTTGGCCAAACAAAATATTAAAATTCAAAAAGCCTATTTGGTGAGCTGTGTTAACAGCCGTTTGGAAGACATCAGGCAGGCCGCCGAAGTGATCAAAGGAAAGAAAGTTGCCCCTCATGTTAAATTTTACATTGCCGCCGCCTCCAGCGAAGTGCAAAAAGAGGCCGAACGCTTAGGCTACTGGCAAACATTATTGGAAGCGGGAGCCATTCCTTTACCGCCGGGTTGCGGGCCGTGCATCGGTTTGGGAGCCGGTTTGTTGGAAGACGGCGAGGTGGGTATCTCGGCAACCAACCGTAATTTTAAAGGACGTATGGGGTCGCCCAATGCCCAAGCGTATTTGGCTTCGCCCGCGGTTGTAGCCGCCTCGGCAGTTAGCGGTAAAATCGATACGCCGTTTCCAATGCAGGCCGAAGCGCCTAGGGCCGAAATCAAAATAAATCCGGCACCCAAAACCGGCAAACCCAAAGTAAACATTTTACCGGGCTTTCCGGAAAAGATTGAGGGCGAGCTGCTTTTCTGCCCCAAAAACAACATGAACACCGACGGCATTTATCCCGGCAAATACACGTACATCGACGATTTTACCCCGGAGCAGCAGGCGCAAGTGGTCATGGAAAATTACGACCCCCAATTTAAGAACATCATGAAAAAGGGTGATATTTTGGTCGGTGGTTTCAACTTCGGCACAGGCAGTTCGCGCGAGCAGGCGGCCACAGCTTTAAAATATGCGGGTATTCAATTATTGATCGCCGGTTCTTTCAGCGAAACGTACAAACGCAATGCCATTAACAACGGTTTCATTGTCATCGATGTACCGGAATTGGTGAATGATTTGAAGGAACGATTCGGCGAGGATCAACTGACCATTCGCACCAATTTAAAAGCCTTGGTTGATTTTATTAAAACACAGATTCGGGTTGGCGAAAATTCGTATGCCATTAAGCCGTTTGGCAGCGCGGCACAGGAAATCATTATTGCCGGCGGGCTGGAGAACTGGGTAAAGCAAAAGTTAGGTTTATGACGAAATTAAGGCGCTTTATTTATTTTAAATAAATTGTGCTTTTTCTCTGAAATTTTAGCCGAAATTTTGTTAGTTTAAGTAAGACAAAAAATTAAAGGTGCGGTTTGAAGCATTTTTATATTGGGTTATTATTTTTAGTGATGTTTGGCTACCATTTGGATGCCCAGATCGCCCTGTATAATGACGGCGGCTACGGCACCTGGCAGGACGGCTTGACCGCCTTGGAGCAGTTTTTAACGTGGAAAGGCGTCGCCTTTACCGAGGTCAATGCCGATACGGTCAATAATACCGACTGGCCTGTACGTTATCAGGCGATTTGTTTTCCCGGAGGCTATGCTTACTATTACAAATTAGCCATTGATTCCAACGGAATCCAAAAAATAAGGCAATTTGTGAATGACGGGGGAAGTTATTTAGGCATTTGCGCGGGCGCCTATTTTGCCAGCGATTCCGTGCAGTGGGAAGAAGACGGGCTGTTGGATTATCCGCTTGATCTGTTTGACGGCGTGGCGATCGGTGCTATCGATTCCATTGCCCCTTGGGATAATTACACCATGACGCAGGTCAATTTGAATCCCGACCATCCCATCAACCAGTACGAGTCTGCCTTTGAAATAATTTTGTACTACGGCGGTCCATATTTTCGTAAACACGCCGGCGCTGCCATGGATACCGTGGGCACGTGGCAAAGTTACCACGATTTGCCAGGCATCATCACCTTTAATTACGGAAACGGCCGCGTGCTTTTAATGGGCCCGCATCCGGAGAACGAAGAAGACAGTGATCGGGACAGTACCACTTTTGCTGATGAATTGGACGATCAGGGTTCGGACTGGCCGTTTTTATGGTCGGCGATCGATTGGCTTTTGGGGCAATCGATTACCTATCCCAATCCATCGGCTTTACTAGGCTCTAAAGAAACGCACAAAGTGCCGGGAATATTTACGATTAATTTGTCTCCCAATCCGTTTAATTCGGCAATTAAGATTACAATCAGTAGCAAACGGCCGTTCGATGATTTGCAATTGCGGTTGTTCGATGCTTTGGGACGGTTGGTACAAAAGAAAGTTGTGCGCCATCCTTCGGGGAAAACCATCGTGCATTTTAATTTGGACAATCGGCCTTCGGGTGTTTATTTTTTGCAGGTTCGGAAACAAGGATCGGTGTTAAATCGCAAGCTTACCTTGATTAAATGACTGTAATATCGGTTCGAAAAAGCAGCTAAATCTTTTTATTCCCATACCTGATTAAAAAACTATAAAAGGCTAACCAAAAATATTTGAAATTAAACGGAACCATTTGCCCCTTTCATTTTCATTCCATGATGTGTCAGGGATGGGTTAGGAATTAAATACAACAGTCCAAAATGTTAGAGGCAGACTCCCGGATTTCCCGATCAAGAATCTAACCTATTTATAATTACGAGACGATCCCGAAGGGATCAAACAATAATAACCCATCAATTCATTGGTGCGGACTAATGACTCACACGTCATAATGTCCGTCCTGAAAGGACGTCTGAAAATGCGTTCCCACATTTGAAAATGTGGGCTATTATCGTAATTCCCTTTCGGGAATTTTGGGAAAATGGACCTTTTTAAAATAGAACAAAACAGGTTGATTCGGAAAATAGGCTCAAATTATTTTTCCGGATTTTAATTTTATCCCAAAATATCTAAAATTTAAGGAATCGGCCCCTGCTCCCCGAGATTAATATGGTACCGATAGAAAATCCCTTAATTCTCTTTCCGTTTCTATTTGTGCAAACCGATAATTTTGCCTCTTACATCATTAGTAAATACGCCGCCCGAGCCTGCCGACTTAATAACCAAATCACCGTTTACATCATCCACGCGAATATCGCCGGAGCCGTCGCGGATGGTAATCGTTTGTCCGATATGCTTTAAATTGATTTCACCGGAACCGTCCGTAATATCCATGGTTCCTTCCACCTGATCGGCGAAAATTGCCCCGGAACCGTCGGTAATATCGACATTTCCCTCAATCTGTTTCAGCGTCATTTCACCCGATCCGTCCCGAATGGTGCAATCGCCGTTGATATTTTGCACTAAAATACCACCGGAACCATCGGTGATTTCCAAAGCACCTTGCAAATTTTTGACCGTTAAAAATCCCGATCCGTCAATAATATCCGTTTGCCCGATTACGTTCCCGATTTCCGTTGAACCGGAGCCGTCGATTATTTTTAAATCCATCTTCTGCGGGATTTCAATTGTCAGATCGATCTCAATGCTTTGAACGTTTCCGCCGAAAATCCAATCGAACAGACTAAAATTGTCGTTTTTTGTTTTGCTAACCAATACCGCCGTTGAGCCGTCACGCGTTAAACTGAGTTTAACCGCTTTTGAAAGTTTGCGCGCATCCAGGCCCTCGGGGCGAATTTCGGCCGTAACACGGATTTGCTGAAGTTCGGGCGAACCTTTAACCTTTAAAAATCCTGCGCCGCAGGTCGCTTTCAGCCTGGTAATGCCTTGAGCATCAAGTGTCAAAACCCGCACGTTATTATCTTTGGCAAACAATAATGAAGCAAAAAAGGTCAGAACGACAATCATGAATACACGCATGATATCCCCTTTATTTTTGAATGAACTTTATTTGCACATACGTAAAAGAGCTGTTAAAGTTTTAATTTTCTTTGATCGCACGTTAATTCTTTATAAATTGTTGGAGTCTGAACGGGAATTTGCGTTCATTTGCGGTGGAATCGTAGGGGCGAAGCATTTCCCAAAAACATAAAAAAGCAATAGAAATTTTTTATTGCGAAACATTAAATGTTTTAAGTTTCAGGAATGTCGGAGGAATTGCTTCGCCCTTACATCAAATGTCCAAAGCAAAGGTGGAATTGCGGTAAGGGACGAACGCAATTGATTGCCGAGTATCACGAGGATCGAGAGGTAACGAAAAAGTGCTTATGGACGTTGCCCCTATGGAAGAGATTTTTTCGTCCCGAGAATCGGGGTTCAGAATGACAGTCCGTACTGAGTTCAAGCCAAGAATTTAAATTTCAGGAATTTATTAGTTAACCGTTTAAAGCGGAGAGAACCATGCAATCCGTGGAAATAAATGCATCCACTTTACCGGATCTATTTGACCGAAGCGCACCTGCGGATACGCGTAAAACCTTGTATTTTGATCTCAATGGTCAGGAAATTACCTTCGCTATTTTTTACAATCGTGTTGAGTTGGTAACGGAGCTTTTAAAGAAGCAGGGTGCGAAAAAGGGGGATGTTGTTGCCATTTTAAGTGACAATGTAGCCAATTGGGCGTGCGCGTATTTTGCCATTGCCAGAACCGGCGCCATTGCCTTGCCGCTGCTGCAAGAAATGAGTGATCACGACTTGGCCCTTTTTCTGAATGCCCATCGGGTACGTCTCGTTTTTACATCCGATTTACACAAAGAACGCTTGGCACATTTGGACGTGAAGTCATTAACTACTTTGGTTTCTATGGAAAATTTTGCCGTGGAAACTCTGTCCGAAAGTCGGGAACGGATTCATGAAAAATGGGGGCGCGAATTTGCGCGGTTAAAAAAAGCGGCCATTGAATTCATCAGGCTGACCGAGGCCGAAGATCCGTTAGACACCAAACCCGAAGATCCGTTTTGCATTCTGTACGTCCCGGATGAAACCAATCGCTGGCAGCAAATTTATTTGACCCATCAAAATATTATTTCCGCCGCCGTTAATATTTCCCGGCAACTTGAATTGAGCGAGCAGGACCGTATTGCGATCTTTTTGCCCCTTTCCCTGACTCTTCCGGCTTTGTTGGGAATTCTGATTCCTTTATTGGTTAATGCACAGGCTGTTCTCTTGACAAAGCCAAAGGATGAAAGAGAGTTGCAGAGCTATTTAAATCAATTCCAACCGACACACTTGTTTGCGGACAGCGCTTATGCCGAGTGGGTTTTCAAGAAGGCGCAAGCCACCGACAAACAGGGCTCGCTATTAAAACGTTCTTTGCGTTTGATCGGAAAATTGTTTTCAAGAGTCTCGGATAAGATAGATGAAGAATTCGTTTTCCCGCAAAAATACCACTGGCTTATTTGTACCAATTTTGCGCCATTGGGCAAGCAATTAAAACGTTTTCTGTGGGAGCGCCAAATTGCTCATCATCTTTTATTCGGCCATTTTCAAAGTTGCTCTCTTTTCCTTGTAGGGCAGGCAACCGACGATTTCGTTTGGGTGGAAGGGAAAATGCTGCCCGAATTCGAGTGGTACCTTTCTTCAGAAAACGATTCGAAAAGCGGTGAACTTTACATTAAAGGCCCGATGGTCTCGTTGAACAAATCGGATCGAATGGCTTCAAACGGTGGGTATTTAAAGACCGGCTGGATGGCGCGGCAAAAAGAGGATTTGGTGCAAATTTTAGGGCCAAGCATCCATCGCATTGCATTACCTGAAGGAATGTTCGTTTTTCCGGAATTGATCGAAGCGACACTCAATGAATACGAATGGGTCGCCGAATCTTTGGTGTATTTGGAGGGCGACGCCCTGTTTGTTCGTCTTTATCCCGATCCTGGTAAAGTCGGTCCTTTGGCGCGCCAACATCCCGAGCGCCTGGCTATGGAACTTTTACAGACAGTTACAAAACACCTGCCGCCCTACGCTCATTTAAAAGGCGTTTCCATCGAAAGCGAACCGTTCGCCAAGAATGCTTTCGGGCAGATTTTGAGGTAGGTTCGAATTTATCGGTTGCCGGTTAGGGGATGTTAAGGGTTGAAGGGTTAAGAAAAACGTTATCCGATATTCGTTTATTCGTTATGCGTTAATCGGATATGGGTTGAATTGTTGAATAGTTAAATGGTTGAATGGGGAAAATCGTTATTTGTGAATCATTGATTGTACAATTCGCCCGTTAATTGATGTGATTCCCAGTCCTGTCATTGCGAACGATCCCGTGAGCATGCGAGCGGGTGAGTGAAGCAATCCTTACCAAAGCAGCAACGGACGTAATGAAGAATGACACAACTTGGATGTTATCGATCCGATAAATCGGGATGTAACACGAGGAGCGAGCGCGGCGAGTGGCAGGGATGGTTCAAAAGTACCGGCAGCGGCTGTTTTTTCTCCACCCCCTGTTGTCCCCCTCATAGGGGGACGCTAAAGGCTTTGGTGATTTTTGCCCGGTGAAGCAAGTATCTGAGGTTTGAGCAAAAAAATTTTTATCAAACCATTCAAAATTGGGCATTAGGCAAAATTCAACAAACTACTTTCAGTTCCCCTTGTATATTAAAGTTATAAAGAAAAAAGATCTTTGCAAATAAAAAAAATAAAACCGAATTTATCCGACATGTAAGAAGGGGCTCCCCTTAGGCATAAAGCCTGTCTCGTAG
>JALWEA010000194.1 GCA_027039465.1 Calditrichia bacterium
CGATTATCCAGAAGCAGGGCGATCGGAGAATTATTGTTGAGCTTGCCGGTGTGACCAATCCTACGCGTGTGCGAAATTTAATCGGGCGAACGGCCTTGTTGGAATTCCATTTGTTGGAAGACAATGTGGTAACCGGGAAAGTGGCCGAGCGCATTAACCGCTACATTCAATCCAAAATTTCTCCCAGCGACACCGCCATGGCCGAAGATACCACCAAAGCACAGGCCGAAGGTAAAAAGGAAGAAAAGTCGCTGGAAAAAATGTTTGGCGGCAGCGACACGGCTAAAGCATCGCAGGCACAGGCCGTTAGTGCTAAGAAAGATTCTTTGGTGAATTTGTTTGAACCAGGATTGTTCTATTTGAATCCGCGCGACAAACAGACCTTTTTGGTACCCGTTGAAAAAGTAAATAAATTTAAGAAGATATTACAATTGCCGGATGTTAAACGGATTATTGCCGAAGAAGCGCCTGGCGCGGAATTCGTTTGGGGTTCCAAACCGGTTTACGGCGGAAAATATTTGCCGCTTTATTTGGTGCGCAAGAATGTTGAGTTGTCCGGTAACACGATTAAAGACGCCTATCCTCAACGCAGCACCGATCCGTCTTCCTACGGCCAATATGAAGTTTCGATTACTTTGAACGACGCGGGTGCACGTACGTTTGCCAGGGTCACAGGCGCCAATATTCATAAACGTCTGGCGATTATCTTAGACAACAAAGTTTATTTGGCTCCGACCATTCAGGTGAAAATTTCCAGCGGTCGTGCGCGCATTACCGGCCTGGACAATATTCAGGAGGCACAGGATTTGGCGATCGTACTTAAAGCCGGTGCCTTGCCCGCTCCGGTGAAAATTATCGAAGAACGTACCGTCGGCCCGTCTCTGGGACACGACTCGATTGTCGCAGGAACGTATTCCGCTATTTTGGGATTAGTTTTGGTGATTATCTTTATGTTCTTCTATTACAGATTGTCCGGGTTAATTGCCGATTTGGCTCTGGTTTTGAATATTATTTTTATCATGGCGATTATGGCCTACTTCCACGCTACCTTAACCTTGCCCGGTATTGCCGGTATCATCTTGACAATAGGTATGGCGGTGGATGCCAACGTGCTTATTTTTGAACGTATTCGCGAAGAGCTCGATCGGGGCAAAACGGTGCGTGCCGCCATTGACGTTGGTTACGGCAAGGCCTTTATTACGATTGTGGATGCGAACGTTACGACCTTTATTGCCGGTCTGGTTTTGTACACTTACGGTTCCGGCCCGATTCAGGGATTCGCGTTAACATTGATGATTGGTATCTTGTCTAGTTTGTTTACGGCAATCGTTGTAACCCGAGCCATATTCGATTATTTTCTCGATACCAGAACAATTAAAAAATTAAGTATTTAACCAACGGTGAGAAACTGAGTAACAGGAGAAAGAAGTCGCATGCAGTTTATTAGAAAAACTAATATTCAGTTCATGAAAGTTAGAAAAATAGCGTATGCTTTTAGTTTAACGCTTATTACCATTTCAATCGTTTCGTTAATCCTGCATGGCGGTCCGAGATACAATATCGATTTTACTGGCGGAACATTAGTTCAATTGAAATTCGAAAAACCGGTAAAGATCAAAGACATTCGCGCTGCCTTGACGACGCAGGGATTTAAAGATGCCGAGATCAAACATTTCGGTGCACCGAACGAAGTGGTAATTCGCTTACGCCTGGTCGGCCAGAAGCAGGAGTTGTCTCAGAAAGTTGAAGATATAATCAAAACCAAGATTACCGACAATCCCTTTACCGTTGAACGGGTTGAAAAAGTAGGACCTAAAATCGGGCACGAACTTGTCCTAGACGCCATCAAAGCTATCTTTTGGTCGATGGTATTGATTTTGATTTACGTCATGTGGCGGTTTGAATTTAAATTCGCCGTCGGCGCCATTGTGGCTTTGATGCATGACGTTACCATTACCATGGGAGTGTTTTCCGTTTTCAATATTGAAGTTTCCGCTCCGATTATTGCCGCTCTTTTGACGATTGTGGGGTATTCGTTAAACGATACGATTGTGGTTTACGACCGTATCAGGGAGAATTTAAAAACACTGAAAAAAGGCTCCAGCGAATATACCAATACGGTCAATCGCAGTATTAACGAAACCCTTAGCCGAACGATCATTACATCCGGTACTACTTTGCTTGTGGTCGTTGTTCTTTATTTCTTTGGTGGCGAAGTGTTGCGCAATTTTGCCTTGGCTTTAATTATCGGTATCGGTATCGGTACTTACTCTTCCATTTTTATCGCCAGTCCGATTGTGGTAGATTGGGAAATGAGATTGCAGAAAGCGCATAAGGCAAAACTGAAAGCAGCCGGACATAAATAATCAAGGGATTGACTAAAACCTTTTAAACAAATTTAAAGGAAATGGATCATGGAAATTTCCATATCCGAACACAACGGTGCACGGGTTTTAATGTTAAAAGGTAAAATTTTGGGAGGTCCTGAAGCCGGTGCCATTAATGACAAAATTCATGAATTAATCGCCAAGGGCGAAAAGAAAATTGTCATCGATATGCACGAACTGGATTTAATGAATAGTTCCGGTTTGGGTATTTTGATCGCCGCCGTGACGACCTTAAAAAATAACGGCGGGCAAATGGCCTTACTCCGCGTGCCCGAACGCATTCGTCATCTTTTGAAGATTACGCGATTGAACAATGTCTTTCAGCAGTTCGATTCCTTGGAAGAAGCCGTGCAGTATTTGAATGCTTAGCAAAATGCACGATTACATTCTTTTAAATTCCCTGTATTGTCCTACGGCATGCAGGGAATTTGTATTTAATAGGGATTGCTTTTAATGATTCAAAAATGCTTGTCCATAAAATATTTGTTATTTATTCTGCTGTTTTTCGTCCCTTTTGTTCAGGCGGCAGATAACCCAACGGTTAATCTTCGCATTCCGGCCGATTCGGTGCAAATGGTATATCTTGCCAATGTTAACGCAAATTACGAAAATTGTCATTGCGGCGAACATCCGCTCGGCGGTTTGGATAGGGTAGTAACTGTTGTGAAACGGTGGCGCCGGGAAAATCCGCGTTTGCTTTTGTTTGACGGCGGAGATTTTTTAAATGCCTATCCTTATCCTTTGTTGAACGGCATTATTCTGAAACTTTACGGTTTGTTACAACCAAAATTTGTCTGCTTTGGTGATCAGGAACTGCAAACGGGCAATTTGAAATTTCAAGAAAAAATATTTAACTCGGGTATTCCCGTCTTAGGCACGAACCTATTCGTCGGTGCTTTTTCCCTAAACAGGCAAATTCGCATCAAGCTGAAGAACCATCGCATTCGGATTTTTTCGTACCTTGATTCATCGGCCTTTTTGTGGGAAAAACCGGCAAGAAATGTCAAACTGAGCGACAAAACGTTCGATCTTATTTATCGGCAATCGTTAAATCAAAATGATTTTCGCATCGCTATTTTTCATGGTGAACGCGATCGGGTTAAACGATTTGTCAAACGCTATCCGGAAATCCGGCTTTTGTTACTTGCCCATTCGCAAACAAAAGAAATCAATCGGAGCTCCTTTCCCTGGATTTTGGGCATCGGCACCGATTCGGAATATGTAACAAGGATATCTTTGATCTTCTCGGAAAAAAACAAAACGCCAGAATTGAAAATAAAAACCGTGCCGATCGAACTGAGCATTCGGCAGGATGATGAAGCGCGTAAAATTATCGATGCATTCAGGAATCAGCAAAAGTGAAACGTTTGCTCGAGCCGGTGTGGGAAGCCATTGGCTTTTAAAATATTGGAAATTTATTCACTTTTAAGTTAATTTGGGTTGTTAAAATGCCGGTGAATGATTAACTTTAAGTTTTGTAACAATTTTGCAAGTGATTTCTTTTTTACGCTATTTTATTGCACAAGGGAGTGTTCTTGAGTTCGGTAGAACAGCAACTTAAAAAACTTCGAATTGAAATTGACTCCATTGATGCCGAAATCGTAAAATTATTGAATAAACGGGCTCAATTTGCGAACAAAATCGGGGAGATAAAGCGTGCCCACGGTTTGCCCGTTTACGTTCCTGAGCGGGAAGAGCAAGTAATTGCCAATGTCTGCAAAAATAACCCTGGGCCGCTCAGTGCCGAAGCCATTAGCCGCATATATGAACGCATCATTGATGAATCGCGTCGGTTGGAACGGGAAGAAATGGAGCGCAGAAAAAAACAAACGGGGAAATGAATAAATACAAAAAATACGGATGGATCGTTTTACTGATTCTCCTTTTAA
>JALWEA010000195.1 GCA_027039465.1 Calditrichia bacterium
TCGATCAAAATTGCATTTTCCGATGATGATATTCTAACCGTCTACAAGGAAAACATGCACGATTTGATGGATGTTTTGCCAGGCATCGTTTCGTCGGCCGTAAAGGCAAGAATTTTAACCGAAGCGGTTCCAAGCTTTTAAAAGGAGTTTACCATGAAAATTTTTATCTGTGAACAAGACCCTTATCGGGCCAAGTTGATAGAAGACATCCTTGGCATTTACAATTATCGGATTGTCAACGTCAATCATATTTCCGATCTTTTTCGTAAAGCCCATTTCCAACGACCCAAGGTGATTGTTGTCGATGAGACATTTGTGGAAAATTCGCCGCATGACTTTTTTCGCAGGTTGCGCCGCGATCCGATTACGGCTAAAATCCCGGTTATTTTTATCAGTAATCGAATATCTAACATTGCGAATGAATCGGATCAACTGACAGAGGTTATTCAGGAGCCTTTTAAAATTAAAAACTTCAGACATTACATTGATCGTTGGACGATATTCAGAAGCTTACATTTAAAAAATTGAGAGAATCATGGAAACAATCATTGTAGTTCATTTGATTTTGGTTGGTGTGCTCTTTGTTTTGAGCAATATTCGTATAAAAGACGACGCGCTCTCCTAATATTCGGGAGAAAGCAACGGCTTTTATATTTTAACCCTAATAGGGCTTTTAGCAATGAACAGGAAGTTCTGGGTTAAGATATAAAAGCCTTTTTTATTTCCTTTTCCAACGCCCGTCCAATTGAATTTTCAGCGGACTATGCTTCTTAATATATTCCACCACAGCTTCACGTATTAATTTACCGGTGTAAGTAAAAGCGCTATCCGGTAAAAAGCTTAATGGGGTCATGCCCGAATTTCCCTGCGCCAAATAAGAAGAAACGGCAACCCGATACACGCGATCTTTTTGTAACGGTTGATTGCCAACTGAAAATTTAACAATGCGACGGCCATCCGGCCGTTTGGAATCGTACACGACCTTGCCACCGGCAATGCTTACGCCCATGTAACTGCCCACAATACTGCGTTCAATTAAATCTTTTAACATGCTACCTTTTACTTTTACAACAACCAGTTCATTGGCAAACGGGAAGGCATCTACAATATCCTGTTTTGTAATGGGGCCGATCGGCAGATTCTGACGCATGCTGTTGTAATTATTAAAAGCGAAATCGGAACCGGCGGCTTCCAGCATGGCATCGCTCATCAAGTCACCCAAGGGCGATTCTCCTTGCGAGCTGCGATAAAGTGTGGTTAAAGTGTACCCTAAAATTTCGGCAGGATTTGCATGGTAGGCACTTTGCAAACTATCGATAAAAGAAGCCATCTTTTTATCCGGCCAGAATTCGTCTTCGGTTAAAAGGAGCAAACTGCTTTCTTTGGCCAAAAAGTCGTAGCCCACCAAAGTTTTATTAGCCATGTCGTATTTTGCCACAACCACACCCAAATTGCCGCCGGAGGGATAATTTTGGAAACACAGGGTGTGTGTTAGGGGATCTTCCCACGGGAGATTGTAGCCCCGGCGAATGCGACCGGAAAAAACAAAATCGATGCCTTTAACATAGTGGGCCAAATCCATGGCAGTCATGAATGAATTTTTAACGATATTCTGCTTGTCCTGGGCTTCGATTACCGGGTAATATTCTTCCGCATCGTAAGGCAAGCCCAAATTCGTAATGGCAATAATCAGATCGCAATCCTGCGCTTGCAAAGCGTTCACGGCTTTTTGCGCCGCTTTGCGTTCGGATGTGAAATGTAGTCCGCGAATTTTTGAGGCCGGATCAATAAATTCGGCGGATTGGCTGGTAATACCGAGAATGCCGATTTTCAAGCCGTTTTGCCGAATGATGGTGTAAGGTTTAACCGCTTTTTGCAACCCGAGCGAGTCATCAACCTGCAGGTTGGCAACTAAAAAGGGAAAGCGGGCCAAAGGCGCTAACCGCAGCACATCCTTGCCTAAAACGTCAAAATCGGTTACGCCGATCGTGGCAGCCGTATAACCGATACGATTCATGTATTCAATCATGGCCTTACCGTGCGAATTGCGCACTAGGTCAGAAGTGTTGCTCAAAAAATCTCCGGCATCCACCAATAAAACCAAATCGCCGTCTGTCTCCGCTTTTTGACGCACTTTATTGATGACCGTCGCCACGGAAGCGCCTCCGCCTAAAAGCGGCGGAAAATTAGGATTCAGGAAACGCGCTTTTTGTTCGCCGATGCGGCCGCCGATGTCATTGGTGTAAAAAATGTAAATCTTCTTTACCTTTTGTACCGGCTGTGCCTGTAACCCGAACGTTAAAAGAAGTAAAAAGACTAAAAATTTATTTAACATGCCAAATGTCCCGTCTATTCAAAAAAATGGTAGCTAAAATCCAAACGCAAAAAATAGTTCGTCCAATTAACACGATCCATATCGGTTCGTGCCGGTAAACCGTAAATGGTGTCCGGAAAAATATCCGGTTGAAAAAATTGCTGATGCACAATACCTGCCGAGCCATCCATGGTTACCGGGCCGATTTTCCAGCCTGTACCTATGGTTAGTAAATTTTTGGTCAAATCGGGATTTTGCGGTAATTGATTAAATGTAAAGCCCACACGGAAAGGAAGTTTGTCGAAAAAGATATGTTCAATTCCGGCCCGAATGGTGTACGTATTTCTGTAATGAATGGCATTCAGGCGATTGTCTTTAAACTGATCCCAGAATTCGTAGTAAAAATCCAACAGCACGCGCGCCTGCAAAATATTTTGAAAGCGGTAGTCAATGCCTGCACCCATGCGCAGGGGATAGGTCATGGTCTCGTCATACCTGGTAGCTGTGGTATCTCCGCTCATTTTCAGACGACCGTCAAATTGCACCCGGTAGGGCAAACGAACACTGTAAGCCAGCCCGAACCGATCCGTGAGTTGATAATGCAAACCAAGGTTGACCAAAACCGGTTGCCCTTTTAAGGAACGGCTGCGCCGGTTGATCGTACGTTGCATGTACGCTCCGGCCTTCGGCTCAATTTGCATGGTGGAATCGATACTTCCCCAAAGGAGACCCACACTCAGGCCTGCACTTAATTTGGGAAGAATTTGGTAGGCCGCAGCGACATAGCCCAAATTCAATACGCCGGTTTGCCAAATACGGTTGTAACCCAGCAATTGGTCGGATTTGTTGACCGGATCACGCACCTCTTCGGTGTAATCATATCTGAAGTCGAGAAACGGCGTTACACCGACCTGAACGGCACCCATGCCGCCAAAGGGCGTTTTGTGAGCAAAACGGGCTGCAAAGTAAGGATTGTAGTACCAGTTGGCGTTGTAAGCATACGAGCCGTAATCGTTGAAGCCAACGAAGGAATCGTAGTAAGGATATTCGCGGTTCTCGAGCAGTTTGTTGACTGCAAAGCCGCCTTGCAACGCCAGGCCTTTTTGATTGGAAACGATCAATGCCGGGTTGTTAATTCCCTGGCCCAATGCACCTTTTAAAGCAAGGCCGCTTCCGGCCAGACCCAACATGCGGGCACTGTATGCCCGGACTTCCTGCCCGAGGTGCATTTTGTCGTAGTTCAAATAACCGATTTGAGCCTGTGTGCTTACCGCTAAAAGCGTGACGATCGTAATCAGACGAATTATTTTCATTCTCTGCCTCTATTAAAAATTGTAATTTAATTCCAAATAAAACATGTTTTGATCATAACGTAACCAGTCCGCGGCAAATTTTTTACCGGGATTGGCATCGATGGTGGATTGGTACGGCTGAAACTGAATGTTGTTAATCGGTTTATGGTGATCCGCGGTGTACTTGAGCCGTACCGAAAGATTGGATGTTAAACGGGAGTAAACGGAAAACCAATAGCGAAAAGCGCCCTGACGGCTATCCATGACCATGAATTGGGTGTCCTCAAAATTCCACAAAAAGCCTTTGTAATACGTCAACATTCCGCTCAGACGGAAATAGCGATTGACATTGTGCGCATAATTAACGGAAATGGCTTCACCGTCAAGCACGATGTCGCCAAAAACGCGCGGTCTGGGATGGACAATCAATTTGGAATTGGAATACAAGACATCCAGCGCATCGTAACCGGAAAGGCGGAAACGCAGGCGGCCGCGAAATTCGTAATTTTTGTAAAAGCGATTCGGGGTGGCCGCATTTTGCGGTTCACGGGATTGCCATTTTTGCCGCAACTGAATATCCAGCGGGTAAACCGGACGGTAGTCAACGGTACCAACCAAACGGTAGTGCTTGGCCGCATCGGATTTGCGCATCCAATTATCGTAATCCAT
>JALWEA010000196.1 GCA_027039465.1 Calditrichia bacterium
TTTCCATTCGGAGCCAGTCCGTGATTCCGGCGGAGGTTATTGTATCCGACGACGGATCCGGCGAACCGATCGTTGCGTTTTTGCAGGAAATCGCTCCGTTATTTGATTTTAAAATTCGGCTGGTCATGCAGGAAGACCGCGGTTTTAGGCTGGCGCGTTGTAAGAATAACGGCATCCGGGCTTCCCGCGAAAATTTTCTGGTTTTTTGGGATCAGGATGTGGTCGGCACCAAAGGATATTTGGAAACGTTTTGGAAACAGCGCAAACCAGGACGTTTTTTGGTTTCGTATCCGGTGCGCCTGGATGAGGAGCAAACCCGAAGGCTGACCGAAGAAGATCTGCGGGGCGGTCGGTTTGATCATCTTCTAAAAAAAGAACAAATTGCCAAAATTCATCGCCAGTACCGAAAAGATCTGTTTTATTTTTGGTGGCGTAAACTTTTTGCCCGTAATGACACAAGACCCAAATTGCGCGGCGGAGTGTTTGCCGCGTTCAAGGAAGATTTGCTGAAAGTGAACGGTTTTGACGAAAAATATCAGGGCTGGGGCAATGAAGATGACGATTTGGGAAGGCGTCTGTATGCCGCTGGAATTGTCGGGTTTAATCCGTTTTACCATGAGTTTCCCTTGCATCTCTATCATCCGCCGAATCACCAAAACGGGCAGAGGGTAAATCGGGATTATTACAAACAACGGCAAAAGGAAATTCGCAAGGGTAAAATACGCGCCGAATATGGGATCGAAAACCCGTTGGGCGAAGATGAAGTTCGAATCATGGATATTAAGTAATGGAAAAACTTTCGGCTGTTATTATTACGTTAAACGAAGAAGATAATATCGAGCGTTGCCTGCGCTCGCTGGATTGGGTCGATGAGATTGTGGTGGTCGATTCCGGTTCCACCGACCGCACCGTGGAACTTTGCAAAGCGCACGGAGCGCGTGTTATTAAAACCGAATGGCAAGGCTTCGGCCCGACCAAGCACTTTGCCGTGGAGCAGGCCACGCACGATTGGATTTTATCCATTGATGCCGATGAGCAGGTAACGCCGGAATTGCAGGAAAAAATCAAATCCCTTTTGCAAAAGCCGGATCCTCGGACAGCTTTTCGAATTAAACGGCGGTCATTCTACTTGGGTAGGCCGATTCGCTATTGCGGTTGGCAAAAGGATTTTCCTTTACGTCTGTTCAATCGGAAATTCGGAAATTTTAATGATAAAAGCGTGCACGAATCCGTTGTGTTTGACGGCCGGGTGGAATACATCAGAGAAGCGCTCAATCATTTCACCTATCCCACCGTTTCCTCGCATATCCTTAAAATGGATCGTTACACGAATTTAAGCGCACAAGAACAAACCGGCGGTGCAACGATTGCAAGCGCTTTGTTCAAAGCGGGATTCAAGTTTTTCAAAATGTACCTGTTGAAGCTGGGAATTTTGGACGGCAAAACGGGATTTTTACTTTGTTTTAATTCATCCTTCGGTATTTACCTGAAATATATTAAACGATGGGAAAAGAAACGAAAATAAAAGTTTTGCATTTGGAAACGGCCGTCGAATGGCGGGGCGGTCAGCAGCAAATTGCCTATTTGGTGCACGGTTTACTTAAGGCCGGGCTTAAAACGACGCTGATCTGTCAGCCGGAGTCTGAAATCTTTAAGCATTTTAAACAAAAAGGCTGGCCCGTTTTTCCGGTGCAAATAAAGCACAGCGCAGATATTAAAACGGCTCGAAGTATTGCCCGATTTGCCAATGAAAATCGGTTCGATCTTTTGCATGTTCATTCTTCACATGCGCTTTCATTGGGCATTTTGATTAAAATGATGCAGCCGAAATTAAAATTGGTCGCTTCGCGTCGGGTTGATTTTTCCGTTCGCAAACCGCTAATAGGCGCATTAAAATACAATAACAAGTTTATCGATCGCATCATTTGTATTTCCGAAAACATTGCCCGCGTTTTGGCCAACGATGGCGTTCCGTCGACAAAAATAACGGTTATTCATAGCGGTATTGATTTGGATCGTTTTAACTGCAATTCAACTGCCGATCTTAAGGAAGAACTCCGCATCCCTAAGGAGCATTTGGTTGTGGGTACTGTGGCGGCATTGGTCGGGCACAAGGATTATCCCACGCTTTTGCAAGCGGCGCAAAAGGTCATTCGTAGAGTTCCGAATGTTACTTTTGTGGCCGTCGGCGACGGGGGAGACAGGGAAAAATTACAGGATTTGCACCGTTCGCTGGGATTGGGGAATCGCTTTCTCTTTACGGGCTTCCGCTCGGATTTGCAGCGTTTTTACAATTTATTTGATGTTTTTGTGTTGGCCTCGCATAAAGAGGGATTGGGCACTTCGGTGCTGGATGCTTTGGCTTGCGGTTTGCCGGTGGTAGCCACTAAGGCAGGGGGCATTCCGGAAATGATCACCAACGAAGAAAACGGTCTGCTGGTTCCGGCGCGTAATCCGCGGGAATTAGCTGATGCTATCGAACGGTTGCTAAAAGATCGGGATTTGAGGAAACGATTGGCAAATAACGCACGCGCGAGTGTGCAGGCGTTTAGCTTTGAAAACATGGTGCAAAAGCATATCGCTTTGTATCGGGAGTTGGTAGAGGGGGATGCCGAGAGTTAAGGGTGTAAGGGTTATGCGTCCGATTCCCGTAACGCCAAGGGAACATTTTCATCGAAAAGAGTAGAAAGAAAAAAGGAATACGGATTCCGACGGAATAATGATATAAAAAAAAGAAGGAGGACCGAAAAATGAAATACGAAATCATCAAGCGCGATGTGGTTCTGGATGCGGAGACAGAGAAACTCATTCAAAGAAAACTTGAGAAAATCGAAAGATTACTGGAAAATTTCAACGAAGATTTATTCTTCCTGCGCATCAATTATGATCAGATAAAAAAGCGTAAACGTTATAATATCCGATTGATGCTGCAGGTTGTGGGACGTTATTTGCGCGTTAAAAAGGATGGTCCGGATTTAACGGCAGTTACCAACGAGGCTTTTGACGCTTTAATTCGTGAAATCAAAAAGTTTAAGGAATTCTTACGCAACGAGCCGGAATTTCGCCGTAAAATCAGGCCGACTTATAAAGAAAAAATCAATAAAGCGCAGCTTAAGGAAGAGGTTCAGGAAGCTTTTGAGCAATATGTCGAGCAGATTATGTCCCGTTTGTACAGTTTCGCTTTAAAGGAAATTCGTAACCGTGTTTATCAGGGACAATTAAAACCAGGAGACATTCAGGTAAAAGATGTCTTGGACGAAGCCATTGTGCAGGTTTCCGAGTCCATTAAAGATGTTACGGAATTCAAAGAAAAGGAAGTGAGAAAAGAATTATATCGGCATATTATCCGTATTATCAATCAATGGACGCAGGAACGGCGCAGACAGTTGAGCGTTTTAGATAAAACCATACCGCCGGAAGAGATCGATACGGAACTGTACGAATTTTATCAACCCGACGACATTGTTCACGTGGAAGATATCATTCCGGATACCATAGAAACGCCGGAAGAAGAGCTTGAAGACGAAGAAATGCAAAAGGCGATTGATCAGGTCATTTCCATGATGCCCGACAAATGGCGTCAGGCTTTTCGTCTGATTGAGCTGGAAGGTTTCTCCGTGGAAGAAGTGGCCATGATTCAGGATCGGACGCCTGAAGAGGTGAAGAAGACGCTGGAAATGGCACGTGCCTTTCTCGCCGAAAAGATAGAAGACCTTGGCTTTGTCTGGATTGAGAAATAGTTGCAAACCGTCCTGACAATTGTAGGGCGGTTCTGAGTTATATGATAGCCTTGTTTTTTCTAATTGCCATATCCTTCGCTTTTTTACTAAGGTAAATAGGATATGGCTTTTTTTGTTTTTACAAAAAGTTAAGGCCTCATTCACTAAGTGCTTCGACTTTTGGGGAGGAAAATTAATTTCCGTTTGACAAGAAGAGTAAAAATTTAAATAATCCGGAATTAAACGAAAATAATTCTTAACGCATTATCTTAATCCAAATCCTTTTTTAATTTTTCAATTTCTTTTGCGGATAATCCGGTAACGCGCGCAATAAAATCCACATCTAAACCTTCTTTTAAAAGTTGAACCGCTGTTTTAAGAATACCTTCCTGGATGCCTTCTTGTTTACCTTCTTGCTTACCTTCTTCCCTTCCCATATCTATCCATTTTTTCTGTATTTCTTGTAAAGTTTCCACCAACATGGTATGTTCACTCCCTTGGCTTATTATTTCTTTGATTTTTATTTCGGTATTTGTGGCTCTCTTCATTAACA
>JALWEA010000197.1:0-3844 GCA_027039465.1 Calditrichia bacterium
CGGGATAATTATCTGGAAATAGAAGACAACGGCTGCGGCATTAAACAGGATGAGCGCGAAAATATTTTTCGGCCTTTTTTCACAGGCAAAGATGACGGTATCGGTTTGGGATTAACCATTTGCCGCAATTTGTGCCGGTTAAACGGAGCGGATATTCAGGTTTTTGACGCCCCGCAAGGCGGCGCTCTTTTTAGAATTGAATTGAACAGCGGAGATATTCGTCCATGAAAAACGAAAAATTGACGGTTATTGTTACCGAAGATAACGAAACAATGCGTTTGGGTTTAAGAGAAAATTTAAAACGGGCGCAGTACCTGGTCTTTGATTTTGCGGACGGGCCTTCAACGTTGGATTTCTTAAAGCAACATCAGGCGGACATACTAATTACCGATCTGCGCATGCAACCTTTAAACGGTTTACAAGTGTTGGAAAAAGCGAAAGAAATTCAACCTTCCATCGAAGTTCTGCTGATTTCGGCTTACGGCACCATCGACGAAGCCGTTAAAGCCATCCGTAACGGAGCTACCGATTTTTTAACCAAACCTTTTTCCAAGGAAGAATTTTTAATTCGCGTCAATCAGGTGGCACAAAATATTTCCCGTAAAAAACAGATCGAAAGCCTGCAAGCCGAAAACGCTTACTTACATCAGGAGGTCTCCGGTCAGTTCGGGCAAATGGTGGGCAGCACTCCGGCAATGCAACGTATTTTTCAACTGATCAGGACATTGGCTTCGGAAAACACTCCGGTTCTAATTCAGGGTGAAAGCGGAACGGGAAAAGAATTAATTGCCCGCGCCATTCATCAACAAAGTCCTCGGAAAAATCGGCCTTTTATTAAAGTAAACTGCGGCGCCTTGAACGACAATCTTTTGGAAAGCGAACTTTTCGGTCATGAAAAGGGATCGTTTTCGGGCGCCATTCGTCAACACAAAGGGCGCTTTGAGTTGGCGGACGGCGGAACGTTGTTCCTGGATGAAATCGGAGATGTTTCGCCTGCTTTGCAAGTTAAGCTGTTGCGCGTGCTTCAGGAAAAAGAATTTGAACGTGTGGGCGGCGAAAAAACATTACGTGTGGATGTTCGCATTATTGCCGCCACCAATCGTAATCTGGAAGATTTGATTGCCAATGGCCGTTTCAGGGAAGATCTTTATTATCGCCTGAATGTTGTCCCGATTCATGTTCCCCCACTGCGACAACGCAAGGAAGACATCCCTTTGTTAGTTGACTATTTTCTACGGCAATTAAACCGACGACGTCACATTGTAAAACGTTTTGAATCGAATGCGAATGAAATTTTTAAAGCTTACAACTGGCCTGGTAATATTCGTGAGCTGCAAAATGTATTGGAACGTCTGCACATTATCAGCGCTACGGAAGTCATTCCCACGCAGCTTGTTGCCGCACAGTTAAGCGGCGCCCCCGCTTCTTTTACGGATTTTCAAGGACTTTCACTGGACGAGGCCCTGTATCATTTTGAAAAGAATTTAATTATCGAGGCGTTAAAAAAGGCCAACGGCGTTAAACATCGGGCAGCCAAATTGTTGGGCATCGGCACCAGCGCACTTTATTACAAGTTGGAAAAATTCGGATTGAAATCATGAAATACCTTTTAATCGCTCTATTGGTTTTCGGCGGATTATTACATAGCCAACCCGTTTCGTCGGATAACCCGGAGATTCGGCGGCGAAATTTAATTGAACAACAAATACAATTTTCTTTAAAAGAAAGCCTGCTTCGGAAACGGCTTGCACCGCTACAAAAAGCGATCGATTCTTTACAAAGATTTTCCGAAGACCGCCATCAAATGAATGCCTATCAAAAAAAGGCGCTCATCCTTTCCAAACGTCTAATTATTTTACAGGCTCAACAGGATTCTTTAAAGCAAAAAATCAAACAACTTAACGCGCTACTCTACCGCAAATACACACAACAGTTGGATTCCCTTCGGCAATTGCCCAAAGCGCGAACCACCAGGGAAGAAAAACAACGCTTATTACTATTAAATCAAATTTCCCGCAAACGGCTGGAGGTTTCGCCGGAATTGGAAAACTTACCATTTGACTTGCAAAAGCTGAGCAAATTGGAGGTGAATCAAATAAGCAACCGTTTGCAAAAAGCCATTGTTTTCGACTATTTACATCGGGCGCTGCAGGTAATCAATACGCAATACGACAACCTGCGGCGGAAAAAGGATGAATTGCGCCGGATGCAACGATTAAGGCAAAAAGCGCTTTCTTTTGAGAATGAAATTGACGGCGGATCGATAGGCCCACCGGTAGCAATAAACAAAAGCAGCTACACCCCAATGTCCCACGAAGCGTATTCGGATAGGAATGCGACAGGTTCAGGTTCCGGAATTCAGTCGCCCGTTACCGCCCCCGATTTAACGCGAATCGATCAACTAATCAGACAGTCCTTGCAAATGCGCACGCAGGTTTCCGTTGATTCCGTGCTTAGCGCTATTCAACAGGCTCAAAACATTCTGCGCAAATATCGAAAGATGATTCAGTCCAAATTAAAACAGTAGAACCGGATGACAACAAAAAATACTGATATTTTGACAAATCCGCCATGGCTTTTTTTACTGATAGTTCTTTTAACGGGAACGCTTAAGGCTCAATTTTTTACCCGGTTGCAAATAGAATCCGGAACGGCTCTGAAAAATGGCGGTTTTTATTTTGTAAATCGCCCGAGCATACGAATCGGCCAACAAATCAAATCCCCAAATTTTCGATTTAATTGGAATGCGGTTTATCAGCCGGAATTTTTTTATTCTAATCCGTCGGTTTTGGGTCAGCGCATAAACGGGCAATTTTCATTGTTAAATCAATGCAAAAATCTGAGCGCTTTATTGCATTTTCGAAGTCGTTATCAAAATTACAAAATAGAATCCGAATATTATGCCTGGCAAAGTAGCGATCTCACGCTGAATATTAATTACTACTCCGCCCCGTTGTTTTTTTGGACAGCCTCGGCGGGTTTGTGGTACCGTGATACCAATGATTTTGATCGACAAAAACTCAATGTTTATTTTGGCGAAATCGGCCCGTCCTGGTTAATCGGTTCCTCACTGTTTCAACTTCAGATTTATCATGAGCATTACACGCTAATTCCGGTTTCCATCGATTCTTTAAGAAGGAAAAACGGACAGCGTATGGGCGTGGATTTGCATTTGGAACAAAACGGGAAATACATCTTTTCCGCAAGATATCGCCTGCTGCTGCATTTTCATCAAAATCGATTGCAGCCCGCCACCGATCAGGAAATTCGTCTTCTGTTGGGCTTTTGGCTTTCGTCGAATTGGTCGCTATTGCTTTTCAGCGAATTCATTAAATTGGGCAAGGTAAAAAATCGTTACGAACCGGAGCTTCTCTACCTGCCTATTAATTCGACCAATCGTATTTTTGCCAGGCTAAGCACCGATCTTTCCAAACGTATGGAAGCCTATCTACGTCTTGGGCATGAACAGGAACAATTAATCCGTAACAATGAAGCATGGCAATTTTGGGAGATCATTTTAGGCTTAAAATGGCAAAGAAAGTTTTAGCCTGTCGTGTTCGGAAAATTTAATAATATATTGTAAAAGAATTAATTAAGTACCAATATTAAAAAAACAGCTACTTACTTTCCAAGAACGAACAGCATTTGAACGCTTCTTCCGTTTAATAACCCATTGATTTTGAAACTCCTGAAAAAATGCCAATATATTTATTTTTTGGCATTAAAACAGATAATATCCAATTGATTATATTTAGATAGAAATATTTGCAAGTAAGTACTCACTTATTTATATTTGGCGACTTTATTAATAAAAACATGAAAGGACAGTTATGAGCAGTAAAAT
>JALWEA010000197.1:3854-4270 GCA_027039465.1 Calditrichia bacterium
CGTATGGAAGCCTATCTACGTCTTGGGCATGAACAGGAACAATTAATCCGTAACAATGAAGCATGGCAATTTTGGGAGATCATTTTAGGTTTAAAATGGCAAAGAAAGTTTTAGCCTGCCGTGTTCGGAGAAATTTTTAATACTTTGCAGAATAATTGATTAAGTACCTATGTGACTAAATAAGCATTTTACACCTAAAGGGGCTTTAGTCCCTTTTTAGAGTGAACTCACCTATATTAAAAAATAACTGTACACTTTACAAAATCGAATAGCATTTGACCGTCTCTCCGATTTAAAAACTCATTGATTTGGAAGCTCAGGAAAAAGTAAAAATAAAATTATTTTTTGAGTCCTAAAAACAGATAATATCCAATTGATTATATTTAGATAGAAATATTTGCAAGTAAGTACTCACT
>JALWEA010000198.1 GCA_027039465.1 Calditrichia bacterium
AATTAAAATTATATTTTCTATTAAATATTAATAACCAGTTGACTCAACTGGTTATTAATATTTTTCTTTAAAAAATAAGTTTGATCTATCAATTTAATAAAAGATAAATGTAAAAAATATTCTTTAAAATTTATTTATATGCCTTTTTTATTTACTGTTTAAATTTTTTCCAAATTAAGTGATCAACGAAGTGACCTTCAATCATTTGCCGCAACATGCGATTATTCGTGTGTTTAGTTTGGATGGGTATTTGGTCAAAAAGATGGAAAAGAATGATACAAGTCAATTTTTTAAATGGAATTTAAGCAATCGGACAGGCCTGGCTATTGCCAGCGGATTGTACATCATTCGTATTGAAATGCCGGAATTGAAGAAGACGAAAGTGCTGAAGTTGATGGTGATACAGTCAGAGTAAGTCCTTTCTTTGCTTATCTCTTTTGATAAGGGGGAATGAGTTAATAAACGGGGGCAGCAAAATTTCGGGTGTGTTTAAAATGAAAGGTGTGTCTCATGCGCGCTTTCAAAGTATTTTTAGTGTTGATTTTTATCGTTGCCCAATTGGCAGCCAAGCCCCGTTTTGCACAAGATAAAATTTCCAAACTATCCGGTACCCCATTGCGTGATTTTGCCAGTTTAACGGTCGGCGATTGGCAATTCTGGGTGAATAGTGATGGCATTTTAGCTTATTATGGTGATGGTAAAGGAATATTCCCCAAAGGTACGGCTGATCTTTTATTCCTTCAAGGCATCTTGTGGGGCGGGTGGTTAAAAGATCCCGCGACGGGCGTGAAAATTCAGGAAAATCCTTTACAGGTAGGGGGAGCCTACTATCGTTCGGGGTTGGAGCCGGGCTGGATTAAAAATGGCGGTTCCCCGGTCGACCCAAATGATCCGAATGTGAAAGTTTACTTTATTCGTACGGATTGGCGGAGCTTGAGTGATTCTCAGTTAAAACGGGAAGCCGGGTACTATTTTGATGTGGATACAACCGCAGTTACGGAACAGATGATTAGCGATTTGAGAACGGCCCTGGCGGAAAACTGGAAGAACTGGCCGGTGGATTTGGGCGCGCCGTTTAATGATGTGAATCATAACGGGGTGTATGATCCTGTTTTGGATGCCGATGGCTATCCGGATGCGCAGAAAGGCGATTATCCCGGTATTTACGGCGCCGATCAGGTAATTTGGTTTGCGGCTAATGATCTGGATCAAAATAAGACACGCAATTTAAGCGGGAGTCCCCCTATTGGAATAGAGCTGCAAACCACGCTCTGGACGTACAAAGGAGATTTCATCCCGTTTAGCCAAACGGTTTTTATTCGCTACCGGCTGGTTAATAAATCAGCTTATTTGTTGGATTCCATGTTTGTGACCATCCCGGGCGATCCTGATGTGGGAAACTTTGCCGATGATCTGGTCGGTTGCGATACGCTGCGCAATATGTGGTTTGCCTACAATGGGAATGTAATAGATAAGGAATATGCCAAATTCGGATTAACGCCACCAGCATTGGGTTATTCGCTATTGACCGGGCCGGTTGATAGCTCGGCCGTTCCATTGCAATCAGGCACGCCTCGTCTCCTGCATTCGTTTTTTGCATTTCGTACAGGGGAGACGATTGCCGATCCTCCCATGGGTGATCTTGATTTTACCTACGGTTAGTACAACATCATGCGAGGCTATCTGCCAACGTATGATTTAAGTAATCCGATGTTCTGGATAATGGAAAGCGGTCCAAATAAAGGTAAACCAACCCGATTTCCCTTGTCCGGCGATCCGGTAAACGATCCCGGAGGCATCCAAGGGGATGTGGATGGCGCCGGTAATAATGTGGGGCCAGGCTCTCGTCGTTTTGCAGGAACGTTGGGACCATTCCGGCTTGCACCCGATCAATCCAAGGATATCGTCGTAGCGGTTAGCGGAGGCATAGGCAGCAATAATCGCACGGCGATTATTGAACTGAAAGAAATCAATGACATTCTTCGAACCGTTTATGATAAGAATCCAAGCCAAATGACTTTTACTCCGCCTTCGCCTGCCCTTAAAGCCACGCCGATTGGCAATACATTGGTTTTGAATTGGGGCTGGAACCAGCAGCGTCTCCGTGAGATCGAAGAATTCAGGTTGGGTGCCTTGCGTTTTGAAGGCTACAATGTGTACCAGTTGCCCTCGTCGCAGGCTAAAGTGAGCGATCCTCGGGCGGTTAAAATAGCCACCATTGATGTGAAAGACGGTGTGGTAACGGTGAACGCCTGGCGCTACATCAGCGAAGTGGGTCGGCGTTTAATTGTGCCTTTGTTTACCGGACCGGATAGCGGGTTGCAAAGACATTTGATCATTCGAAAAGATTATTTGCACAATCAGCCGTTGTATCTCGGTTCCACTTATTATTTTGCGGTAACGGCTTATGAATACAATGAGGAATATCCCGAGGCACCGGGCTATGAATCGCAACCAACGATAGTTTCCGTGACCATGCAGGGCGCCAAACCAGGTGAGCGCTATACGACTGATTTAAACAATACGCTTGAAGTGCAAAGCAATATGAATAGCGATATTGTGTGCAAGGTGATTGTGATCGATCCGAGAGCCACGACAGGACATGATTACCAAATCTTTTTCAGCAGAGATAGTGACAGTACTTCGGTCAATTACGGGCAGTGGGGTTGGAATTTAAAAGATGAGACAAATGGGAAAATAGTATTGTCTAATCAACAATTGCATGTATTTAATGACCATTTTGAGCCCCAGGATGAGATCACTGCGGATGGTCTGGCTCTGTATGTGCAGCGTCCTGAAAAACGGATTAAGGCAATTGTCGAGATTGCCAACGGCAACGGTCCTTTACCGGAAAGTCAATGGGACGATGCCGGTGCCCCGTTTCACGGGAATAATGTTTGGAGAGATATGAGCGCCACTTCCGATGCGGTCCGGTTTTCTTTAACTGCATACAGTCCTAATAACTGGTGGAATATGAAAATGGATTCGGTATTGTCTGCGCCAACGAGTGATGATTTTGAACTGCGCTTTACTCAACGCGGAGGTGTCTTTTTGTGGTGGGACGATCCGGGTAATCAATGGGCACAAGTGCCGTTTGAAATCTGGGATGTGGGTTACGGAACGTATAAGGATACAACCGATGATGTACGTTGCATTACAGGTGGCTTTTCAGGAGGGCAAACGCCTGGAGTTTTTGATTTCTTGATTGAAGATGTTTGTTATATGGGGAAGGCAAGCGATGTGATTGATGTCCGTAAACCTTTAAACGAAAAAGGCAGTTACGCCGCATTTGCGTCGGATGTGCAGTCAGGCCGTTTTACCATGGACTGGTGGTCAAATTCGCAAGCGGTGCTGTCTAATCTCATTATTTGCGAAACGGATGGAAATCCTACGTTACTTGAAGCAGGGACTGTTGTTCGATTTATTACGACCAAAGGTCCCAAAGAAGATTTGAAATTTTGGTTTAAGGCTCCGGAACATATTGAGAACAATTTGGAATTGGCCAAAAAGGATGTGGAAAAAATCAATGTGTTTCCTAATCCGTTTTATGCAGAAGCGCAGCTCGGACCGAATGGATTTGTGCGACACGTGACCTTTAATCATTTACCGAAGCATGCCATTATTCGCATTTTTGATTTGGGAGGACATCAGGTTTGCAAATTGGAAAAGGATGATGCGTCACAGTTTTTTAGCTGGGATTTGCGCAATAGCAAAGGTAATCCGGTGGGTAGCGGGTTGTATGTCGTTCATGTGGAGATGCCGGAGTTGGGGAAGACGAAGAATTTGAAATTGATGGTGGTAATGGGAGAGTGAGAATGTTCAACGACTCTAAAGAGTCGTTGGCCTTCGACTCTCAGAGTCGAAAAACAAAAGTGGCAGAAGAGTTGATTTTTTGAAATTGGTTTTGTAATGTTGATTGAATCGGTTAGATTGAAAATCCTTGTTTTATGGCGGAGATACAATGGGTTTTTATCGTCGAAGTTTGCCACATCTCTTTATTCCGGGATATCCTTATTTCATTACCACACGTCTGAATAAAAGTATTCCAAGATCTAAATTGAAAAAATTACATGATGATTTTGAAAGAGAATGGTATGCAATATCGGGAATGGAAGATTTTGAAGAATTGGAGGCACAATTACAAAGAGATTTTTTCAAACAGTATGATAAGTTATTGCATGAAAATTATTTAGGTCCTCATTGGCTCATCAATGACTCTATTGCACAAATTATTGCGGAATCATTGCATTGGGGTGACG
>JALWEA010000199.1 GCA_027039465.1 Calditrichia bacterium
AAAAGAAGCCGGTGAAGAAACAGCACAGGAAGCGGTGGAAGAAAAACCGGCGGAAGCGGGACAGCCTTCATATTTGGATGTTCTGAAGCAGTCCATTGAAGAGGGTGCGGAAGCGATTTCCAAAGGCAAGGTGGAGCCAAAAGTTAAAAAGCCTGCCCGTAAAAAGCGGACGGTTAAAAAAGAACCGGAAGCGCCGCAGCCTGTTAAGGAAACAAAAGTTGAAAAAGAAGCTGCCGTTGCGGAAGCGCCGCCGGAACCCGAAGTTAAGAAAGAAGCCGCGGAAGTCCGAGAAGCTCCGGCTAAGGTCGCAGAAAAACCGGAACAACCGGCTGTTGAAGTCAAAAAAGAAAAAGAAGAAATCCCTGCGCCTGCCCAACCTGTACCTGAAAAACCGTTGGAAACCGAAGAAAAGCCCAAAGAAGGTAAGGGTAAAAAAGCTTCTAAAAAGAAGGCCAAAGCCGAGCCGAAAAAAGAGGAATCCGAAGCCGGTTTAAGTGAAAAAGAGAAAAAGCGTCGCAAAGCTCTGGAAATGATCCGCAGAGAAAAAGGCGGACGAAAACGCGGTAAGCGGGTCGATTTGGCAGCCATCGGCGAAGAAGGGGAAGCAAGACCTTCCGGACGCAGAAAAAAGAAAAAGAAGAAAAATCAGGTGGACATGAAGGAAGTTCAGGAAACGTTGAAGAAAACCCTGGCTTCCATGGATACCAAGGGCCGCAAACCTAAAAAACAGAAAAAAGCCAAAGAAGAGGTCGGTGAAGAAGGCGAAGAAAAGATTATTCGCGTGGCTGAATTTATTTCGGCTAACGAGCTGGCCAATCTTTTGGATGTGCCGGTTTCCGAAGTGATTATGAAATGTCTGGATTTGGGACTGGTGGTAACCATCAATCAACGCCTGGATATCGACACTATTACCTTGATTGCCGAAGAATACGGCTACAAAGTTGAAGAACAGTTCGCCACCGAGTTCGTTTCCGAAGAAGACGAAGAAGAAGCCGAAGAGAGCGAAGAAAATCTCGTGCCACGCGCACCCATTGTTACCATTATGGGGCACGTGGATCATGGAAAGACCTCATTGCTCGATTATTTACGCAAAAGTAATATCACAGCCCGTGAAGCCGGTGGAATTACCCAGCACATCGGCGCTTACGAAGTGGAATATGATGGCAAAAAGATCACTTTTTTGGATACTCCTGGTCACGAAGCCTTTACGGCCATGCGTGCACGCGGGGCACAGGTTACGGATATCGTTATTTTGGTGATTGCCGCCGACGATGCCGTGATGCCTCAAACCGACGAAGCGATCGATCACGCCAAAGCGGCCGGAGTGCGCATGGTTATTGCCATTAATAAAATCGATAAACCTGGCGCAAATCCGGAACGCATTAAACAGCAATTGGCCGAACGGGATATTTTGGTCGAAGAATGGGGCGGCACCTATCAAAGCGCGGAAATTTCCGCCAAAACGGGGCAAGGCATTCCGGAGCTGTTGGAAAAAGTGCTGCTGGAAGCCGAAATGCTGGATTTGAAAGCCAATCCCAAAAAACGGGCCAAAGGGGTGGTTATTGAATCGCGCCTGGATAAAGGCAAAGGCCCGATCGCCACGGTACTCATTCAGGAAGGCACTTTGCACGTGGGTGATCATTTTGTAGCCGGACATTTTTACGGTCGCGTGCGAGCATTGTTTAACGAGCGAGGCGAAAAAATCAAAGAAGTCGGACCATCACAACCGGCGCTTGTATTGGGCTTTGAAGGCGTGCCGCAGGCCGGTGACCGTTTTGTGGTCATGAAAGATGAAAAAGCCGCTCGCGAATTGAGCCTGAAACGTCAACAATTACGCCGCGAGCAGGAAGTTAAGCAGGTCAAAATGCTCACCTTGCAACAACTTTCCGAACAGATTGCTCAGGGTGAAGTTCACGATTTGCCGGTAATTATTAAAGCCGACGTGGACGGTTCGGCCGAAGCGATTTCCGATGCATTGATCAATTTGAATACGGATGAAGTTAAAATAAATGTGGTTCGTAAAGCGGTCGGCCCGATTACGGAATCGGATGTGTTGCTGGCCTCGGCCTCGGGTGCGGTTATTATCGGATTTAATGTGCGGGCCAACTTGAAAGCCAAAGAACTAGCCGAAAAGGAAAATGTTGACATTCGCACATACCGCGTCATTTACGATATTATTAATGATATTAAAATGGCCATGGAAGGTTTGCTGAAGCCGACTTTTGAAGAAAATGTTTTGGGCCAGGCCGAAGTACGGGAAACGTTTAAGATTTCCCGCATCGGTACGGTGGCCGGTTGTTATGTGATTAACGGAAAAATTCCGCGCAATGCCAAAGTTCGTGTGGTGCGTGACGATAAGGAAATTTACGACGGTAAAATTGCTTCTTTAAAACGCTTTAAGGAAGACGTACGGGAAGTTGCCAGCGGATTTGAGTGCGGAATTCAAATCGAGAACTTTAACGATCTGAAAGTCGGCGATATTATTGAAGCCTACGAATTGGTGGAAGTGAAACGGAAGCTGGCTTAAACGGGACGATTTCGAAGTTCAAACAAGGTTAAGCAACGGACTGTTAGAGTAGTATTTTGAGTAATTAGTGATCAATAATCGGGAACTTGGAATCGAAGCGATAAAATTTTGAATACGGCGGAATTATTGATAATCTGATGCGGAATTTTACGTTGGCTGGCGTATAATTCTGATATTTTAAAAATTTAACAAATGGCCTCAAATCTATGGGCACCCTTCCATACGATAGTAGGGAAGGGACGGGGATGGGTTCTGAAAAGGGATTTTTCAATCGGCTGAAGGTTAATCGTAGCAGAGCTCAGATGTTACTTTGAACCAAAGACCAAAAGCGGTGAAGGCCGTTTACTCGATAATAACAAACAAACAACGGTTGCCGAACGATGGTTGTTGCCTTATTAACAATTGAAATTTTGGTGCCGAACAGCGGTTCTTTAAAAGATAAACGCAGTATTGTCAAGCGCATTAAAGATCGTTCGCGCAACAAATTCAATATTTCGGTTGCCGAAGTGGAGTATCAGGATAAATGGCAACGCGCCAAACTGGCTTTTGCCACGGTGAGCAGCGATTATAAACGAGCCGAGGAAACCTTGCAGAAACTATTTAAAATGCTGGATTCCGATTTCGGCTTTGAAATTGTACAATTTAACTTTGAGTATTTATAATATGGCAGAAGGCAGAAGAGTAAAACGATACAACGACCTGATCAAACGATTGGTCAGCGAGGTGATTGAATTTAAACTGAGCGATCCCAACAAGGGCATGATTACCGTTACTCAGGTAAAGGTATCGCCCGATTTGCGTATCGCTTCGATTTATTACACCGTTTTGGGCGGTAATAAACAAAAGGCGAAAACAAAGGAAGTGCTCAAACGTTCGACGTCGTTTATTCGCAATGAAATAAAGCCGTTCATCACGGCGCGTTGGCTGCCGGAATTGCGCTTTTTTTACGATGAACGACTGGAGTATGCCGAACATATCAACGAATTGTTGAAATCCATTAAGCATGATTCCGATTCTGAAGAAAAATGAACCCTGGCCGGAACCGTTTCCGACGGAAGGTTTTGTTGTTTTGATAAATAAGCCGGAAGATTGGACGTCGTTTGATGTCGTCAATAAAATTCGGCGGAGTTTAAAAATCAAAAAAGTGGGGCATGCGGGCACGCTCGATCCGTTTGCTACGGGGCTTTTGATTATCGGTGTGGGCAAAGGAACCAAGCAAATGGCGCGTTTTTCCGGTTTGGACAAACGGTATCGGGCGCAAATCCGTTTGGGAATTGAAACCGATACGTATGATGTTACCGGAACCGTTATCGAAGAGCATGCCGCCGACGCCGTCAGTGAAGACGAGCTACGGAGTGCGATCGAGGCCATGGTAGGCACGCAAATGCAAATGCCGCCCATGTATTCGGCCAAAAAAGTAAACGGTGTGCCGTTGTACAAATTGGCGCGCAAAGGACGGGTTGTGGAACGCAAGCCGGTGCAGGTTACCATTTACGAGGCAAATCTCCTGCGCTTTGAGCCGCCTGTGGTAACGGTGGATTTGTATGTTTCCAAAGGTACGTACATTCGTTCCTTCGCCCATGATTTGGGAAAACGGTTGGGCGTCGGAGCACATTTACAGGCCTTGCAACGAACGGAAATCGGATCGTATCGACTGGATGAAAGTTTTGAAATTAACGCGTTTGTGGATTTGTGGAAGACAAAAGTAGCCAAATGAA
>JALWEA010000200.1 GCA_027039465.1 Calditrichia bacterium
TGGAATTTATGCGATCCGGCCGTTTTAACGTGCAATGTTTTTGAGAATATATTTTGTCCCAATGTGTTAAAGATTTGCACGGTCAATTTTCCCGCCTTGGATGTTCGAAATCGAATGACTGTTTGATTGTTAAAGGGATTGGGATAATTTCCGAGCAATTCAAATCGATTGGCTACAAAATTTTTATTCCCGCGGATTGCCGAAAGATGGTTCAAACCAAAATAATCTACGATTTTATCCATTAAAGCATAGCGTTCCGATTCCGTGTAAATGGTTTCAAACGGAAAGGCCATGTAAACCAATTTGCCCTCTTTGCTTCCGCCGGGAAATGTACCTGTAAAATAAATACCGGCCGCTCCGCCGTTATCATAGGTGAAGCCTTCCGATGAACCGTTAAGCGGTTTGATTACATCCGGATATTTAACATCATAGGTTCCGTGGGTTCCGTCGTCAAAATGCAGGGTCAGCCCGTCAAAAGGAGTGCCGCTTTTGCCATAAGCAAGATAGGTGGCGGCGTCATCATTTACATATTCTGCCTTGAGATAGTTGCCGTAAAAATCGGAATCATATTGTGTGCCTAAGTGGGATAAATCCCACCCAATTTCCGAACCGCTCACAAACAACATGCCGCCATTCTGTAGGTAGTCCTGAACCAACTCCTGCTCATCTTTGTCAAAGGTGCCGTCATGGGTACTTTCGTCACCTAAAATCCAAAACACAGCCGGATAATCACCGAGATACACGCGGTGTTCAATGACGGCTTTATTATCGACCGTTTCAAACGGGATTTCGCTGTGAACCAATGCCTGACCGAGTGTGGCCGCAAAGGTGTGGTAAATTTTCGGCCATGCACCGTTGGTGGCTGTGGTGCGATCGAATCCGTCAACAATCAATACTTTAACTCTGTTATCATTACGGTACACACCGTAAGCATCCGAGTAAGGCCCTTGTTCTCCGCTTACCGCAGAAATGCTGGCTAATCGATAATAAATAACATCACCGTTATTAATTTGTTCGGCATAATGCAGGCTGTCTTTGGATATGCTGATGCTGTCGCTCCAATTGGCTCCGTCGGTAGATTGGTAAAGCTGCAATGTGCGAATATTATTCAATCCGCCAACATCCCAGTTGACGCTGGATTGATCCGTAAAAGTTACCATGTCCATACGCGGTTGAGGAATGTTACCGGGAGCACCTTCGCGATTTACGTAATAGCGTGGGGTGTATGCGGATAAATCGCTGTAATAATAAGTTCTGTAGGAAACTTTCCAATCTTTGCCCGAAGCTTCGGCAACGGTTAAACTGCCGTTTCCGTTTTGCCTGACCATTAAGCGCACATGGCCGACCTTGTGTACCGCATCGGCGGGCTCCAGATCGCTCCAATTCATATAGGGCTTTGTCAGGGCGTCGTCCATCATGCTGGTGGAATAATGCTTGGGCAAATTCCAGCAGCGGGATACAAATCCCGAGCAATCGACCCCGACGGCGGCGTCGCTGCCACAACATTTACTAGTGTAATTGTCACCTGCATACTTTAAAATATCAATTCCGTATAAATACATTTCAATGTCTTCAAAGCCGCCCCATTTGTAAGGAACGTGTTGATTTTCACCCACTGTAACCCAGTCGGGTGTGCGCACAGGGTATCCCTGATCGTCGTACACAATGCCGTTGGTTATATTTTCAGGTGCGCAATCCCAGTATAATTGCACGTAATTATCGGCAACGGTCAGGGCATCGTGGGCAATTACCTGGGGATAATCGTCAAATACGTTTACTTTTTGCAGGCTGGTCTGGGATGTGTCGGGTTGAATCAGAAAGTTATATTGCAATCCCTGCCAAAATCGGTCGGGATAACGCACGTCCGGCGGATTTTCGGCGTTGTACCATTTGCTTAAATTCCACTCGACGATTTCAATGCCTTCCTTGTGGGAGCGCATTTGGTACAATTTACCGGACGGATCAAGATAGGTGTCACGGAAGATTTGGGTGTAGTTAGTGACCGGTATTTCCAGTGTTAGTAATCGTTTTCCATCGGGTGTGAACACCATGATGCGCCGTTCGATTAATAACGGGACTTGTTGCTTGAAAAATTCGAAATTAATGTACAAGCGTCCTTTAGCATCCCGGCCGATGTAACGCAAACTGGCCAAATTGTTGTCGGAAAAGCGGAGCTCAAAATGGGTTGTGTCGCCAACTCGGATTTCGGCTGTGCTTGTATTTTTACGTAAAAGATTGATTTCAGCGTTTGCCAATTGGGGCTCTGATTTTAAAGGCAGGACTTTTTTTGTCTCCGGTTCGAAAATGCGTTCTCGCCCGTTTGAGAAATGCAGTAAAAAGATATGATCGGAAAAGGGCTCCAAACGCTCGATGATAGCGGTCGGATCTTTGGGACGAAAGAGAGCTGCAATACGGCCGTTTTTGAAAGTGTAAACGGTATTATCGCTAAGAACGGTAAAATCGTTTGGTGAATTCAGATAGAAATCGTCTGCAAAAAAGGGGAGATCGATTTTTTGTCGGAAAATGCCGGATTCGAATTTTTTCAAAGCGTGATTGGGAGAATCAAGAAGCCAAACCGCGTTGTTTTTGATTTGAAAAGATTGGGTGCCGTAGAAAGCCTCCGGTGCTTTGCGGAAACCGGCCTGATTGCTATCAGGCCCCCATGACAGGCGGAGAATCGTTTTCGGGCTTTGGGAAAATGTACTGATGCACAATGAAAAAACAAAAAGATAAATCCATTTAAACCGCACATTGGAAAACATGATTACTCCTAACTAAAAACTTTCACGCAAAACAGGGGGACTGATAGCTATCAGTCCCCACGACATTCGGTAATCTGACTGATAGCAATCAGTCAGATTTTCCCAACCTTATTTTTGATTTCAATATACAAAAATTCAACGTCCATTGCGAAAATTACCCCTTTCTGTCATTACCCCTTTTTCCTCATTGCTTCATTCCCATTACTTGCTTATGTTTATCCCCGTGGATCGAGTTTATTTGTTTTAAAGGAAATTCATCTCAATGAAAAAAGTTGTTCTGAAAAAAGGGCGTCAAGCTTCTTTACTCCGCAGACATCCGTGGATATTTTCCGGCGCGATTCATTCCGCACCTTCACAAATTAAATCCGGTGAAACGGTTCTGATTACCGATGATCTGCAAACGCCGATTGCCATCGGTGCATTTTCCCCGAAGTCTCAAATTCGGGTACGCGTCTGGTCTTTTAATCCGCAGGAAAAAATCGATCTTAGTTTTTTCCGAAATCGTTTAAATGCGGCTATTGAAAAACGGAAAACTTTAAAACTGCCGGAGCAAACCAACGCCTACCGCCTGGTCAATGCCGAAGCTGATGGTTTGCCTGGGTTGATTGTTGATTACTATGCCCAATATCTTGTTATTCAAATTCTAAGTGCAGGAGCGGAATATTGGAAAGATGGAATCGTACAACGGCTTCGGGAAACCATCAATCCTAAAGGCATTTACGAACGATCTGACGCGGAAGCCCGCAAGAAAGAAGGCTTACCACTCCAAAAGGGTTTAATTTGGGGCGAAGAGCCGCCGGATCGATTGCGGATTGAAGAGAATGGTCTGCATTTTTGGGTTGATATTAAAAACGGGCACAAAACCGGATTCTATTTGGATCAACGGGAAAATCGTAAATTAGTGAGTGAATTTGCCGAGAATAAAGATGTTTTGAATTGTTTTGCCTTTACCGGTGGATTCGGACTATCCGCTGCAAAAGGAAGGGCAAAATCTGTTGTTAACGTGGAAGCCGTTGCCGGTCTGTTAACAGAAATCGAACAAAACATAAAATTAAATCGGTTGAATCCCAATCTTTTTGAAAATATTAAAGGAGATGCGTTCCGTATTCTACGTAAATTTGTAGAAGATGAGCGCAAATTTGATCTGATTATTTTAGACCCGCCAAAATTCGCCGAGCGTCAAAGCCATTTGCCCAAAGCCAGCAGGGGATACAAAGATATCAACTTACAAGCTTTCAAACTGCTCAAAACTGGGGGGTATTTATTTACTTTCTCCTGCTCGGGTTTAATGAAGCCCGACCTTTTCCGCAAGATTGTTTCCGATGCCGCTTTGGATGCCGGAAGGGAAGCTCAAATTTTAAAATTTCTGAGTCAGGACAAAGATCATCCCATTGTACTGAATATTCCGGAGAGTGAGTATTTAAAAGGTTTATTGCTAAAAGTTTGGTAAGAGAAAAAGAGAAACTAAGCATTTCCGCTTATTTTTGATTTCAAAAACGGCTTCAAGCGTTTTTTCAACCGTGGAACCGTGAGCACCGCGCCTTGCAAAACGGTTTTTCCGTTTACGTTTAGTGCCGGTAAATAGCGCACGTCCGTATCGACCATGCGGGGAATATCAACAATCACCTCGATGTCCGCTTTAACACCTAATTCTTTTAGCGCCTGGCGCACATTGCGTTCCAGCATTTTGGAACGCTTGCACAGCTTGCCTACACCGTAAATTTTTATTTCCAATCGATTGATGTCATTCCGTTTTGACGAATTCGTTGAGATCATTAGTCTGTTCTTTTCATTAATCGTTAATTGACGAAATATAAACAAACAAAAAGAATCCTTCAAAAATAAAAATATTTTTCACTATTAACGCGCTGCTAATCGGGGCTAATGCCACTTAAAATATTTTACGCCGATCAAAAACGAACCAAATCCGAAGAATAGTAAAATCGCCAAAGGCTCCGCTAATTGTGCCCATGTAAAAGCGCGCCACAAACTACCTTCAATGGTTAAAATGGCCCATTTAACCGGTGAAATTATGCTTAACGTTTGTAACCATTTGGGCATGAAGGCCAAAGGAATCATACCTCCGCCCAACATAGCCATTGGTAGAATTAAAGCCCAACCCATGCTGCTTACGGCGCGCTCGGTTTTGCCTAAAACCGAAAATAGTACCATTATACCCACAAATGCTACGCTCACCACAAGAATAGTAAAAATGAGCATAAGCCATGAATGCACGTGAATCCCGAACCACAATACACCAATTAAAATCAAAACTAAAGCCATACTCACGGAAACGACAAAAGAAGCTAATGCCTTGCCTGCCAAAACGGTGGATTTGCCGATCGATGCGGCCTGAATGCGAAACAAAGTACCGCGCGTACGTTCGCCAACCAGTGAAACGGCAAACGAAATGGCGCAAGCCAATAACCCCCAAACAATGCCCTGAGGAAAAGTAAAATCAAAACTGTTCAATTGTTTGGCAGGCTCAAAGGTGATCTTCCGTTCTTTAATATGAAGAGGTTCAAATCCTTTAAAACCGCTTTCCGTTTTTTGCGAGGCATTCAAGGTCGAATCATCCCAAAGTCGATTCAAAGCCTCAAATAAATTGGTAAGAGTGGCTTTTTCGGATGGGAGCAATGTTTTATCATTAATTACTGCTTGCAGAGCTTCTTCGCTATTTTTCTTCATTAACTTGGTGTCGGAAAAAGTCTGCTGCATATCCTGTACGGCATATTTCATCAGTATCCCGCTTAGCATTCCCGCTTCCGCCTTTTTGGAAGGATCGATTCCAAGCTCAACCTGTGGTGAGTTTCCGTCGAAAAGATTCCGTTTTGCTTTGCCGAATCCTTTTTCCAAAAGAATATAAGCAACGCGTTTGCCGCTTAATACATCTTTTCTGGCCTTTAAGGAATCGGTAATTTTTAATTCTAATTCGGGTGCCGATGCCAGGCGGCTTAAAAATGATTGCGATTGCGGCGTTTGATCCATATCGACCGCATCAATTTTGATGGCTTGTATTCCATCCCCGCCCGAGCTAAAAACAAATCCGAAAAAAAGCGCAAACAGAATGGGGTAGAAAAAGGTAAAGAAAAATCCGCCGCGATCGCGCAGGAGTAATTTTAAATCTTTGATGGCAATAGCCAACATTTTTTGCATTCTTAATTCCTTAATGAATGTCCTGTTAAATTCAAAAAGACTTGTTCCAAATTTGATTGTTCAAAACGAAAATTCAAGATGGTTTCATGATCTTTCAACTTTTCAAGAACCCCGAGCGCTTCGTTAGTCCTAAATTCTTTAACACCGTTTTTCGTCTCCACAATCAAAACCGGTTTATTTCCGTAACGCTCGATTAACTCTCTAACCGTTCCAAAAGCAATCAATTCCCCGTGATCCATAATGGCTAAGTGATCACATAATTGCTGAGCTTCTTCCATGTAATGGGTAGTGTAAATAATAGTGCGTCCTTGCTTTTTCAATTGCCTGATATTTTCAAAAATGGCATTCCTGGATTGGGGATCAACTCCAACCGTCGGTTCGTCCAAAATTAAAATTTGAGGATCGTGTACTAGGGCGGCCGCCAAATTAAGTCTGCGTTTCATCCCGCCGGAAAAGGTTTTAACAAGCTTGTCAGCTTGATCCGTTAGTTGCACAAAAGAAAGAGCTTTCTTTACTTGTTGTTTCAGTTTTTCTCCGCTCAAACCGAAAAGTCGGCCGAAAAAAATCAGATTTTCTTTTGCGCTTAAATTGGTGTAAAGAGAAAGAGCTTGAGGTGCGATGCCAATGCTTTTAAAAACAGATGCATTTTGCAGAATGTTCTTATTTTGAATTAAAACCGTGCCCCTATCCAAAGGCAAAATGCCCGCTAAAATATGAACGGCGGTTGTTTTACCGGCACCATTAGGGCCTAGTAAACCGAAGATTTCTCCTGAACGAACGGTAAAAGAAAGGCCTTTTAACGCCTGAACCCCATCGTAACTTTTAAAAACATCGAGAAATTGAATCATGGGAATTCTTTCTTGATTTGTTAAAAAACCGCCAAATATTTTTAGTATGGCAAAATTTACGCAAAAGCACAATAGGAGTTGCAAATTTAAATTAGAAAAATTAAAGTCGGTCATTGCTTTAATTCTTTGAATTCAATAAATTAATTCAAATAAAAATGTTAAACCCGCTGTCTGTGTTATGATTGTCTTGTGCGATAAGCGTTTAAAGAAGGAAAAATGAATGTTATGTATGATTTAGAAAAACTTCAGGAAAAATTGGGATTTTACGGTAAAAGTCCGCAGATAGAAGAATTGCTGCAAACCATAACCATGGTTGCCCCGACTGATCTTTCCGTGCTGATCACCGGTGAAAGCGGTACCGGCAAAGAAGTGGTCGCCAATGCCATTCACCAGTTGAGCAAACGTAAAAACAAACCGCTCATTTCCGTGAATTGCGGTGCTATTCCCGAAGGTATTTTGGAATCGGAATTGTTCGGGCACGAAAAAGGATCCTTTACCGGCGCCATTGCCCAGCGTAAAGGATATTTTGAAGCCGCAGATGGCGGTACTATTTTTTTGGATGAGATCGGTGAAATGCCCTTGAATACCCAGGTGAAATTACTGCGCGTTTTGGAAACTTCGGAGATCATGCGTGTCGGCGGTTCAAGGCCGATCAAAGTGGATGTCCGCATCATTGCCGCAACCAATAAAGATCTTGAAACGGCCGTGGAGAACAATGAATTTCGACGCGATTTGTATTTCCGATTAAAGGCCATTACGCTGCACATTCCTCCATTACGCAAACGAAAAGAAGATATCCCACTTTTGGTGAAGAAGTTCAGCGAAGAGTTTGCTCGCAAAAATCAAATCAATTTTAAAGGATTTGCCCCGGAAGCCATTGAGTTGCTTAAAGAATATGATTGGCCTGGCAATGTACGCGAATTGAAAAACTTCGTCGAGACGGCTATCATTCTGAATAAAGGTGAAATCGTCCATTCCTCGTACGTACGCCAAGCGCTCAATTTGCAGCAGAAATTCGTTAGCTCGGATAATTTGCCTGTTCCGTTAAATAAAACGCCGGATCAGGCCGAACGTGAGTTGATTTACCGAACACTGATCTCGCTTAAACTGGATGTGACTGAAATTAAACAAATGTTGGCACAAATGATTCAAACACAAGTCGATTTTATGCGGCGCCAGGCTTCATTCCACGCCACGCCCGTCGAGGCGGAAAACGAACAGGAAGTAAAGCCCACTTCATTGAGTGCCATGGAACGCGAATTGATTAAGGAAACGTTGAAAAAATTTAACGGTAATCGACGCAAAACAGCCAAGGCCCTGCAAATCAGTGAACGAACTTTATACCGAAAATTACACGAATACGGTCTTTCATGAACCGTTTCCAGATTTTGAAGTTTAAATTATAATTAAATATATTTAAAATTTAGAGGAAGCATTTGCCACCCACTTAATTCCCCTTCCCTGAGATATCAGGGAAGGGGTTAGGGGATGGGTTAAGAAATAAAACGACAATTAAGAATGTGAGATATAAACTTTCAGATTTACCAATCCGGAATCTAAAAATTTGAGTGAAAAATGAGGCGATTTAAACTGAATCAAAAACACATTAAATCTTGGTTTTTAGCTATTCTGGTGCTGTCAACTTTTGCGTTGCATGCCTGCGGATATTATTCATTCAAAGGATCGTTGCCATCGTATATAAAATCAATTGCGATTTTATTGTTCGATAATCAGGCGCCGGACCCAGGGGTGCCGGAAGAATTGAATCAATTGCTGCGCGATAAGTTTATTGACGATAATACGTTAAAGGTGGTTGATGAATCCCAGGCGAATTTGCTATTGACCGGCACCATTCAATCGATTCGCTTGCAACCGGCAGTGGTGCGGGCCGGAGAGCAGGTCACGGAAGATCAACTGAAGGTTACCGTAAAAGCAAAGTGCGAAGACTTAAAAACATCAAAGGTTCTGTTCGACAAATCTTTCCAGTACACAGTTCCTTTAAGCGCCACAGCCGGGTTGGATGAACGTCAGCAGGCGATTAATGAAGCTTTGAAATATATTGCCGAAGATATTCTCAATGCCACATTGGGAGCTTGGTAAATTAAACGTTTTGAGGGGGAAATAGCATGATCAGCCCTACCGAATTTATTTTAAGTATTGGCAGTGAGTCCGTTTTATTTGCGCATAAAGCCGATCTGCTTATGAAGCGCGAGCAGGTGGAAGAAGCATTGGAATTGTGTGAAGAAGGAGTAAAGCGTTTTCCGTTTTATGCGGAAGGATATGTTCAACTGGCGCGCTGCCATCAAATGCTTGAACAGGACGAGCAGGCCGTGGAAGCATACAAAAAGGCTTTATTCTTTCAACCGGGACATTCCAAAGCTTTAAAAGGATTGGCTTATTTGTACTATAAACTACGCGAAAAAGAATTAGGGGAGCGGACATTGTTAAGCGCCTACCTTTATGACCCTTTTGATCAGGAATTGCATGAATTCCTTGAAGATGAGGGATTGCTGAGCAAAATTTACACGCCACCGGCCTTTGCGGAAGATACGGAAGAAGAAAAGGAAGAAGCTACGGGATTTGATTTGGAAGAAATCTTGGACGATTCTCGTTTAACACCGGAAGACGAACGACAGAATATTATTGAGAAAATCGATGAATTTCCTCAGGAAGAACCGGAAGATCTTTCCGGAGGCGAATCGTTAACGGATTTTGATGCCTCGAAGCTGGAAGAAGAATTAGCCGCCAATGCCGAATCTCATTTTGATTTGGAATCGGATTTGGATGAAGATTTTGAAGCGGATTTCTTTCCCGAAGACCTTTCCGAAATTGCACCAGGGGTTGGAAAAATTCCCGAAGAAGAGGAGAAAAAGGAAGAGCCGGAGCAGCAAGAAGATTCTGCCATTTCTGAGCAAATCGATCAGGGCCGTTCCGACGTCCATGAAGGAGAAGCTTTTTCGGAATGGATGAATGATTTGTTTAAAACCGATGAACCTTCAACGCCTCCGGAAGATGAGATCAAAGAAGAAGAAAATGCGGAACAAGCTCAGGCACAAGCCACCGAATCATCATCCGAAGAGCCCTTGTTTGATGAAGAAACTCCACATGTGCTAGACACAGCATTGATTTTTAACCAACGCCGAAAAAGCGAATTGGATGAGCCTCCGGAAGAGGAGAAAACACCTCCATCGGAAGAAAGTGAAGAAAAACCGGTAGCTGATTTTAACACGCTGGAAGATGATATTGAACGGATTTCATCACAGGATGCGGCTAAAATCGAACAAAATATGGTGGAACCCAAATCGGAAACGTCCGAAGAGTTGGATGAAGTTATTAAGCGTATTCAGGAGAGCACGGAAAAGAAGAAGGATGATTCCAGCCTGAAACAATTGGAGTTTGACCGCAAACAAGCAAAAGCGGTTGAAGAAGATGCGGTTGATATTGATGATATTTTGAACAACCCCAGTTTGCTCACGCCCACTTTCGGTGAAATTTTAATTGCCCAACATAAGTTCGAAGATGCTTTAAAAGTATTTCGGGCATTAATTAAAAAGGAACCTGAAAACCCACGTTTTCAGAAAAAAATTGAATTTTTGAACAAATTGGTTTCCGCAAAAAAATAATGCGTTTTTTAGTTTTTTTAATCGTTGGGTTTTTCTTCCTGCACGCCGGGTTGCGGGCTCAAAACTATTTTGTGAAATTAACGCCTGCCGGAATTTCAAAAAAGGCATCGCTGTTAAATAACACCAGGTCTGCTTCAGGGCTTAAAAAGCAGGCCGTTTCCATTTTTAAAAAAATTATTGATACACCGAATCAACCGGCGTTGTTTCGCAGTTGGTTACAAGTTCAAATTCGCACCGAGCAAGATAAAGCCTATTTACAATCACTTCGCCAACAAAATTTAATCGAAAAAATCGAACCGATCGGTTATTTTAAAATTCAATCCATCACCAATGACAGCCTTGTCGATCAGCAATGGTATCTACCCCGAATCAACATACCCGAGGCCTGGCACATTACCAAAGGCGATTCTTCGGTAATTGTGGCCATTATCGATACCGGCGTGGATTATTTACACCCGGATTTGGCGCCCAATATTTGGCACAATCGGGCCGAACTGTACGGCCAACCCGGAGTGGATGATGATGGAAACGGCTATGTGGATGATGTGAACGGATGGGATTTTACGGACGCACCGCGCTTTCCCGACGGTGGCGATTATTTAAATCCCGATCCGGATCCCATGGATGGGTTCTCCGGAGGACACGGCACCGAAGTCGCCGGTATCGTTGCTGCCGCGCAGGATAATTACATCGGCATCAGCGGTATTGCCCCGCATGTGAAAATCATGGTTTTGCGTGCAGGAACGGCATCCGGTTATTTGGAAGAAGATGATGTGATTCGGGCTCTGATTTACGCTCAAAGCAACGGAGCTAAAATCGTAAATATGAGTTTCGGCGATAAACAGGTCTCCGGTTTGTTCCATGATGTGCTCCGTTATTTGGAATCAAAAGGCATGATTTTAATTGCGGCGGCAGGTAATGACGGTGATCAGGAAGTCTATTATCCCGCGGGTTTTAATGAAACCATCGCCGTGGGGGCATCCGGCAAAAATGATTGGTTGGCCGGATTTTCCAATTACGGCAATGTATTGGACTTGATTGCACCTGGCGTAGATATGCTAAGTACGGCGCCCGGTAATGCTTATAATTCGGTTAATGGCACCTCGTTTGCAACACCGGTTGTTTCTGCGGTAGCCGCTCTTATTCTTTCCCGACACCCGAATTTTAATAATGAAGAAGTGCGCACGGTTTTAAAAGGTACCGCTACCGATTTGGCTGCGATGGGAATGGACCCAAATACAGGTGCCGGACGAGTGGATGCCTTTCGTGCCGTACAGGTTGAAAAATCAGGCGACTTGCAAATAATTCAACCCGCACCTCAAACATACATCAAAGGAAATCGTTTTCCGGTTGTTGTTACGGCGTATCATCCCGATTTGCAATCCGTTCGACTCGAATACGGCCTCGGGCAAAATCCCACCCGATGGATGACCTTAGCCAATAGTAACTACCATTTTTATTTAGCCGACACCATTGCCTTTTTGCCCTTAAAAAATCTTCCGGATACTACACTCGCATTGCATTTGAGTATGCATTTGCTTAACGGGCAAAAAATCGAAGTCCTGCGCACCGTGCACATCGATCGCACGCCGCCTGTAATCTTGGATTTTAAGCGTATTCCCGCTTACGAAGGAACCGAACCGCTTTTGTTGTATTCCATTAAAACCGACGATCCGACCGACCTGAAAGCGTTGATTACTTTGGCCGGGGATACACGGGTAATCAATCAGATTTCTCAGTCCAATTTTACCACCACGCATTTTATTAAAATTTCACAAACAATGGCGCAAAGTGGAAATCAGCTTAGTCTCCGATTCGGCAATAGCGCCGGATTAATGATGTTTCGGGTGGTATCGCTTCATTTTCCTCAGGTTGTGAATCAGTCCCCTTGGCAAGCAATGGGCAAAGTGCTGCCGAAAGGGTATCTATTGCCGCTGGTAACGGATTTGGATAATAATCAAAAAATGGAAATAATTTTAAGCCGTTCCGACCAAAACAACACATTCGGGCCTGTACACGTGTACGAATTTACAAATGGGCATTTTGTGGATCGTTGGCATACGCAAAAACCTTACATTCCAAGAGATGCCGGTGATGTCAATGGTAATGGAAAAAATGAATTACTTTTGGGCTTTGGGAGTTATTCCTGCCTGATGGAAGCCGGTAATGAGAACGGTTACCCCGATCATATTATCTGGCAGGATTCTTCCTTTTGGGCGGCGGCTCTTACCGATTTGGATCGGGACGGAAAAGGTGAGATTATCGGTTACCGTGATTCGGTTTATCAGGTTTTGGAATGGGACGGTCAACAGGAATTCCGGAAAGTAGCTACTTTGCCCAACCCAACGACCGGAGAGAATCGACTTGGTGTACCGTCCGTTACTACAGGGGATTTTAACAACGACGGGCAATGGGATATTGCTTTTGGGGACTATGACGGTGATGTAATCGTTTACACTTGCACGGGAAATAATCAATTTCAGTTATTGATGACCGGTCATGGTAGCCAAAGCGATGCAACGGATCTTTTGCAAATGACTTCAAATACTATATTTACTTTGACTCATACGGCGGAAGACGAAAATTTGGAATCCCAATGGGGACAACGGTATTGGAGCTTGGATGTGCTGACAGGCAGGGGGCAGGGACTTCCGTTAAATACGTCACTAATTAGCGGATTTTATCCTTTTCATCCCAAAAAGAATTTCGGCAGCAGCTTAAAATACTTTCAAAAAAATGGAACGGAATATTTATTTGCCGGCGTTTATCCTTACTTGTATTTATTGCAAAAAACACCCGAAGGCTGGCAAACAATTTGGGTCAATGATTCCTTTAATTCCAACGCCATTGTTACCTATGATTTTAATAATGACGGAAATCCGGAATGTTATTTTAACAATGGAAACGCGATTGTGGGCTTTGGAAGGGAAAACGTAAGTCGTCCCGCCTCTCCGGTCAATTTACGTGCTCAA
>JALWEA010000201.1 GCA_027039465.1 Calditrichia bacterium
ATTTTTACAGAGGCGCTGTAAAAATGATTCAGCCTTTTTAAAAAATTAGCTGAAAAGTTAACAAGAACAAACGAATTTTCAACAATCGCTCAATTTAGGATAAAGGAAGGTTTTTATGCAATACACCAAACTCGGCGAACGAGGCCCGCAAGTTTCCACCATCGGTTTCGGGGCCTGGGCCATCGGCGGCATGAACTGGGGTAAAACGGATGACGAAGTATCCAAACGGGCATTAAACGAAGCGCTCGATCAGGGTGTTACCTTAATCGATACGGCGGATGTCTACGGTTTCGGCCATTCGGAAGAACTTATTGCGCAGGTCATCAAAGAACGCGGTAAAGGAGATGTGGTCATTGCCACAAAAGCGGGCAATGATTTTTATTTTGCCAATGAAGAAGATGATCAGGGTTATGGCCCGATTCGGCAAACCTACACCAAGGAATACCTAATCTATGCCGCAGAACAAAGCCTAAAGCGGCTTGGAGTGGAAGCATTAGATATTTTGCAATTGCACAGCCCGGATTTGGATAAGCTTGAACGCGATGAACCCTGGTTAGCCCTGGAACAGTTAAAGCGGGACGGAAAAATTTTGCATGCCGGATTAAGCATTCAATCCTTTAAAGAAACCGAACAGGCTCATTTGTTGGATTTACATCATGATATTTTGGACAGCATTCAGGTGCGCTACAACTTGTTGGAACGGGAAGCTGAAAAAGTCCTTTTCCCCAAGGCCATGAAGTACGGCATCGGGGTCATTGTGCGCATTCCGTTACTGTTCGGCCTGTTAACGGGTAAATTCGACCGCAATACCAAATTCACCGGTGATGACCATCGTAAAATGAATCTTTCACCGGAAAAGCTGGCGCATTATTTGGATCAACTGGAGAAGATGAAGCCGCTATTTGACCGCTTTCCGGATCAAACCATGGCACAGGTAAGTTTGCGTTTTTGCATTAGTCACCCGGCCTGCCACACGGCCATTCCAGGTGCTAAAACGCCCCAACAGGTTCGGGATAATTGTGCCGCTTCCGATTTCGGGCCGATTCCTCAGGAATTAATCCCGCCGTTGGAAGAAAAATAAATAGGGTTAGTGATCAAAAAAAGGGGCTGATGCCCCTTTTTTTTATCGGATTACAGTTCATTAAAAGCAATCAATTTTTGTTTCTCTTCATCCCATAAACATAGTTTTATTGTTTTAAGGCTCTCTTTGATAGTCAGAGGTTTTACGCTCCGCAGAAATGTATGCGCATTGTGGCAGGCCGGTAAATTGTAAAAAGGGATGCCGGATCGCAAATGGTGGTTATGGTGATAGCCGATGTTACCGGAAATCCAATGCAGTAAACGAGGAAGCTTATAAAAAGAGCTGCCTTTTAGGGCCGCTTTAACCACATCCCATTGCTCGCTTCGGCTCCAGTAGGTTCCTTCATATTGATGCTGAACGTAAAAAAGCCAAATCCCGACCAGCCCACCAAAGAAAATAATGGGCAACTGAACAAGTAAATACGTTTTAAATCCGATAAGCAAGCTTAATATGGTAACAAAAAGAATCAAAGAAAAGTTAGTTAGCCACACACCGATTTTAGCCGAGCGTTTAGCGTTCTTTCTCGGGATGCGATTGGTTATTAATAACATGAAAAATGGTCCAAGGCCAAACATAACCAAAGGATTACGATAAAATCGATAAGCCAGACGAGACGCTTTGGATGCATTTCGATATTCTTCTGCAGTCATTGTCCAAACATCTCCAACACCACGACGGTCAAGATCACCGGATGATGCATGATGTAAATTATGTGCCTGGCTCCATTCTGTAAACGGAGTAAAAGTTAACAATCCCGTAAAACGTCCAACCCACTTGTTTAGCTTTGTCTGTGTAAACAAAGAACCGTGACAGGTGTCGTGGAAAATAATAAAGGTACGTACCATGAAAAGTCCGCCAATAATATTCAACGGTATTAAATAAAGCGGGTGAACGTTTTGTTTAAGCAAGATAACGTTTAAGATCCAAACGCTAAAATAGGGGACAAGAGTAATAAAAAGCTCGCTAATCGAGCGTTTGTGGTTTGGGATTGCAAACGGTGCTAATTGTTTGTTAATTTGTTTTAAATCGGATGGTGCATTCATTAAAAGCTCCTGTTTTTAAATTCATCATATAAAACGATCCGGTCGTAAAAATATTCTTGAGAAATGTAAAAAAAATGTAAAAAAATTGGTCAGGATAGTTTATAAAATGGAAATTCCGACGACTACCCTAATGTAAAAACCGGTTTAATAACCTGATGTGTTAGGAAGCATATATGCGCATTTTAGTAGCTGAGGATGTGACGTTAATTCAAAAAATGCTCAAACGCTTACTGGAACCTTATGGGGAAATTACCTTTGCTGCTAACGGCAGGGAAGCATTTCAAGAATTTCAGAAAACGTTACAAACTCAAAATTATTTTAATCTGATCTGCCTTGACATCAACATTCCGGAAATCAATGGACTGGATGTGCTTAAAAATATCCGTGCCGCTGAAAAACTGAATCACGTTCCGTTAAAGGATCGAGCCAAGATCGTTATTGTCAGTTCGACCAATGATGCGGATGTTGTGATGAAGGCGATCAAATTGGGCTGCGACGGTTACATTGTTAAGCCTTTCAGCAAAGAGAAAATAGTCGCCGAACTGAAAAAACTGAATTTGCTTAAAAAAGAACCAAAGCAAGAAGAAGCACCCAAACAAGCCGCCCAATAATTTCCGAATCATTTACACACCTTAGGATTCTACTAAAATCTTTCCCGCACCAAGGTACTTGGGAAATCCCATCCCTTTTTGACCTTGCGCTTAAAATTCTTTAAATTCCAAAACTTTAATAAAACGAGATTAGGCGGTTACCGTCTGGAAACTTTAATAATAAAAGAAAAAGGAAAAATAATGTACCGTTTATCGATAGAAACCATGATTTCGGCTTCGCATTTTTTGCGGAATTACAAAGGACCTTGCCAACGCATGCATGGCCATAACTGGAAAATTCAGGTGGTGGTTACCGGAGAACAACTTGACGAAGCAGGCATGATCATTGATTTTAAGGAGCTGAGTGATTTGACCTGGCAGGTTGTCGGGCGATTTGATCATCAAACGTTTAACGATATTTCACCGTTTGACAAGATGAATCCCACGGCGGAGAACATGGCCAAGTATTTTTATCATGAACTTGACCGTGTTTTACCCGAGGGTGTTAAAATGTCCGCCATTCGTTTGTGGGAAACCGATAAATATATGTTGGAATACAGTGAATAAATGAAGAATTCGCAAGCTCCCTCACTAAAAGTTAATGAGATTTTTTACAGCATTCAGGGAGAATCGACTTACGCCGGATTGCCCTGTGTGTTTGTGCGCCTGACTTACTGCAACCTGCGCTGTACTTACTGTGATACGACGTATGCCTTTTACGAAGGCGAAGATATGAGCATTGAAGAAATTTTAGCGCAGGTGGAAGCTTTTCATTGCCCGTTGGTTGAAGTTACCGGCGGTGAGCCGTTGCTCCAGAAAAATAGCCTGTTGCTTATGAAAACGTTGTGTGATCGCGGGTACGAGGTGCTGCTGGAAACGGGCGGACATATCGATATTAGTCCGGTGGATACGCGCGTGAAACGTATTATGGATATTAAATGTCCGTCCAGCGGGGAAGCGGACAAAGTTTTTTGGAAGAATATTGATTATTTGACCGCCAATGATCAGGTCAAGTTTGTGATTGGTAATCGTGTCGATTTTGAGTTCGCCAAAGAAACGGTAGAGAAGTATCGGTTGCCTGATATTTGTCCGGTGCTGTTTTCACCGGTGTTTGGGAAGTTGGAAAATAAAACTTTGGCCGAATGGATTTTGGAGAGTCATTTGCCGGTACGTATGCAACTGCAAATGCACAAGTATATTTGGCCGCCGGATCAACGGGGAGTTTAAATAAAGGAAAAAAAGAAAAAGGAAAAAGGAAAAAGGAAAAAGAGGTGGGATGATTAAGGGTGGAAATTTGACCGATTATGAGGAAACTAGTAATTGGGAACTCGGAACTGGGAATTGTCTTTAACGAAAATTTAAGCACTGAATGAAAGCCAAAAAACGCTTAACGAATACACGAATAACGAATAACGAATAACGAATAACGTATTCACCCATTAAACCATTTAACCATTAAACCAATAAAAACTCAGGGAGAAAAATCATGGCGAAATTGGAAGTCTTTGA
>JALWEA010000202.1 GCA_027039465.1 Calditrichia bacterium
GGGTAAAGTTGGAAATATGTTGGGCTTTTTGCCAAGCGGGTTCGATTAATTTCCCGTCCACTTTTATCGGTTCATCGGTATACATTGCTTGAATTGTATTGGGTTGCGAGACCTGTCCGTAGGCCGTTTGAAATGAAATAATAATCGCTCCAAAAAGCAAAAATAAAAATTGGATTCCGTTTTTCATTCTACGTTTCCTTTTCTGCCGTCGTTGGTGCAGGAATTATTTTTCAAATTGAGTCAGACATTACAACTTAAAATTTAATTGGTAAAAAAACAATCTCAATTTTACTTTTTTTAACTTTTGACGGAATTAAGAAGAAAATTAATTTTACCGAAAGTATTTCATTCCCCAATTAAAAAACAAACGGGGTTTTACAACGATATTAGAAAGCGCAGGCATTAGCTAATAACCATTCCTTTATAAAAGAGATAAATTTTTTAAACCGAAAATTGAGAGCCTGTCTCTAATATTTTAGTTGTTGCTTCATTTTTTGACACATCCAACAACCCTTCCTTGATTTCTCAAGGAAAGTGAATTAAACGAGATTGAATCGATCTTTTAAATTTTAAATATTTTTAGTTAGAATTTGTAATGCCGTGCTTTGGCAAGCGATGTTTTGATTACACTCGGCAATCACTATTCCCAAATTTTTAGTAAAATCAATGCACGCTCGGATGAATTTTCCGCGGGGAAATTTGCACATAGACCATGGCTTGGAGCCATAGGGCTGGGAATGCAAAACAAATTGTCCTCCCTTTCGGTTTTTTCGGACTGATTGCTATCAGTCCGAAAACATTTGTCATCTGACTGATAGCAATCAGTCAGATGACCGTAAAATGGGAGAGCCAATTGTTTCGGTAAATTTCAAATATATTTGGCGAGATTTTATTTGATTTTTTCCCGTTCCAAGGCCTTCCAAGAAGAACGTAGGGAAATTGTCTACCTGGAATGATATTGCAGGTAAAATTACCAGACCGATTTTTACTGCTTTTTAACGCAAGTCAATACCCACTATTCCCATAACCGATAGATCCGATTGAAATTCGAATGGATTTTTTTAGCTGATTTTCCTTTAAATTCAAAACTTTCTCACAGCACAAACCGCCAGACCAGCTTGGTCAGTACCGTAGTATTGGTAGCGCGCACGCTATGACCGGAAGTGTCCAAGCCCTGATTGACCACAAAATAAAAATTGGTGCCTGGGGTCGGAATCCAATTCACCCGGAAGTTGAGCAACACTTCATTGTCATTATTATTCCATTGCCCGAAAATCGAACCGAACAAATCGGGATTGACGGCCATGGTAACGCGTCCGCTCACCTCGTGAACAATAAAATCGCCGCCTGGCAATGAAATGAAATTCTGCGAATAGTTTACACTTGCACTGACGTGACGGTTAATTTGATAAACATTGCGTATCGCCCATTCCGTTCGTTGTCCGTCGTAATATTGTCCCCAATTGAAAAAGATGAAATAATGGTAGGGCTTGCCGCGAAACGAACCGTATTGCAGCTCATATCGGGTAAACCAATATTCGCCTTTGGGAATGACCACACCTTTGTGAATTTCAAAATCTTCCGTCAAATTTTCGGCCCGGCGCTGAATGTTGGATTCAAAAAAGTCACCGCTTTTGGTCGTAAAACCCAACGGACGAAATTCCGACCATAACGACTGCATTTTATGGGTTTGATCGTCAACGTAATAATTGAAATCAAACGGTTTGAAGACCAGCTTTTGAATCCACGGGATGAATTTGGGTCGCGGTTTGATGCGAAAATCGGCGTTGTACATCTGATAATTGGTGCGGCGCTGGAAACCGGTTTCCGGATTGAAATGTGCATCCGAACGATCCCAGACGGCGGAAAAATCAATTAAATCGTTTGGGAAATCAACAAAAACCCGGCTAGCCAATCCGGTTTTATTTTTTGCATCGGAAGTGTAGCTTTGGGCAATGGCTCCGCCCACGGAAAAATTCTTATCGCCGAACATGCTGGTAGTGGAATAAAGAAAATCCGTACCGTAAACCATGTTGCGGCGGCCTGGTTGCAGCTTCCCTACCCCAATCACGCCGATGGTCGATTGCTTGAAAATATCCTGCTTCCAGCGTAATACCGTGTAATTAGTGGAAGGAATCGAATCCTTGCGGGCGGTTTGCAGGCTCATGGCGCCCAAAGTGGTTGAACCTTCTTTGCCCAACAGCCGTGCACCGGCTAAAATCGGAATGGCCTGTCCCTCGTTGGTCAAGCCGATGCGACGACTGTAAAAAGGTTGCGTACTGCGCCCCAAGCCGAAATCGAAATAGTTACGACCTTCCAAAAAGAAAGCCCGTTTTTCGGGATAGTAAAGTGAAAAGCGCGTCAAATTCACCTGCATACGATCCGATTCCACCTGGGCAAAATCCGTATTCACGGTTAAATTCAGTTTCATGCTGGGCGTAATCAGGTAATTCAAATCGCCACCGGCGTTCAATTTGGTATTCGTGGGCGCATCCGAAAAAGTTTCAAAACCTGCAATGCCGTACGGTTTGAACTCAATCAGCGTCACACCGCTAATGCCTTTAATACCCGTCAGAATACCGGCACGACTCACCTGCTCCAATTCGGAATCACGAGACCAACCTTGCCATAGCACCTGCTCGCGCTTACGGCGAATATTGCGTTCAAAATTGATGCCCCAAATCTGCTCCGGCTTGGTACTGAATTTTAAGGTTGAAAAGGGAATCACGAACTCGGCAAACCAACCTTTTTGCGTGACGGTTGTTTTTACGTTCCAAACACCGTCCCACGATCTGTTGACCCGATCGCCGTTATTTTGAATCAACGCGTCGAACCTGGCGGCATTGGGATTGGTCACGAACAAATAACCGTTGCGCCCGTCATGATAGGTATCCAAAACAAATTCAAAATTGTCGTCACTGTCATAATCGAAATCACGCTGCATGCCTTGCGCGATCAGCCCTTCAACATTGGAATCGTAACACCAGACGCCGATGTACAAATTTTTATGATCGTACAAAACGGCCACTTCCGTGCGTTCGGTGGCAGGTTGGCCTTCGTTCAACTCGCGTTGGGTAAAATTGGAAATATGTTGGGCCTTTTGCCAGGCCGGTTCGATTAATTTCCCGTCCACTTTTATCGGTTCATTCGTAAACATAGCCCGAATTGTATTGGGTTGTGAAACCTGTCCGTAGGTTACATCAACTGTAAAACTCAACAAGAATGTGAATGTAAAAAGCGAAAATAAAACTCCCTTTCTCATGCCAAACTCCTTTATCTGCAAGCGGTAATTTTAAAGTTTTTTGCATTGTATCTGAAACCGGACGTGTTCAAAGGCAACCGGTTGTCGGGCAGAGACCGCGTCAGCGGGATCGTATCGAGACACGGTTGCCCCGCCTGGGATGTCATTGCGATTCCCGATTCTCGGGTAGAAGCAAATCCCTTCCACCGTTACCGGCTTTTGCTTCTTTGGAGGGGATTGCTTCACTCTCCCGCTACTATTGACATGATATGCCTGCAAGTTCATTATTTCAACCCATCCCCTTCCCTTCCCTACGACGCGTAGGGAAGAGTGCCCAATTTGCGGTGAGCATTTGGCGAATTACTGAGTTGAAGTAATTTTTTTACCCACCGGTGCTCAAGATTTTGGCCGATTGCCAAGTAACTGCGACGGAACTAAGAATTCAGTAAATCTGTTGCTGCTTTGGAAGGGATCTCCGCATCACTCGCTGCGCTTGCTCCTATAATGACATCCGGCCATTATCCCTTTTATTTCAACAACTCAACAAACCGTCACAAATACTTAGGCACCCCTCCTTGCGGTAGCAGGGAGGGGACGGGGGTGGGTTTTTAAGGCGCCTCATGTCACTAACTTAATAAGCCACGTCGCCAGCCGTGGTTCAGTTCCTCGCAATGACAACCCTTTTCGAATAACAACTTTACCCAATCAACCATTTACCCATTCAACAATTCACCCCACATCCGATTAACGAATACACGAATAACGAATAACGTCCCCCTTAACTCTAATACCCTTAACCCGCAGCCAAAAACGCTTTGGCCTCATCCACCTTGCCCCGAAACGCCACTTGCCCCTTGCGCATCACAACCACGGTTTGGGCAATGCTAAAAGCTTCTTCCCGGTCGTGCGTTACATAAAGCAGGGTGAACCCCAACTTTTCCTGCAAGCGCACCACTTCCTTACGCAGGCGCAGATTGAGTTC